>LMZU01000015.1 GCA_001567245.1 Microgenomates bacterium OLB23 | reverse complement strand
TTGAATAATAACTGTCTTTCCAACACCAGCACCACCATAAATTGCAATTTTTCCTCCTTTAATAAAAGGCGTGAGAAGGTCGATAACCTTTATACCTGTTTCAAAAATTTTCTTCATTTTGCAGATTGGTCTACAAAAAAGCGGAGCTTTTTTTTGAATTGAGTCTCGCTCTTTTGGCATGCTACTTCTCCTTTTTTCATCTATCGCTTGACCGAGCACATTAAACATGCGACCAAGCGTTTCGTTACCAATGGGTACGTTAATTGGAGCACCTGTTCTTTGCACATCTGCTCCTCTTTTAAGCCCATATGTTGCATCCATTGCAACTGCACGAACGCGGCCCTCGCCAATAATTGCCTGCACTTCAAGCACGATTTCTTTGTTCTCAACTGGCGCAATAAGAGCCTCATAAATTTCGGGTGTATTTTTTTCTGAAAATTCTATATCTACAACGACTCCTCTTATGGCGACTACTTTACCTGTTTTCATGATTTCGCTTTTGTAATAAATTTTTAATTAACGTCAGTTGACTCTTTGGCTGCAATCATATCAAGCAGCTCATTAGTAATTTGACTTTGACGTATTTTGTTGCGCAGCAATGTAAGGCTATGCACAATTTCGCCTGCACTGTCGGTAGCGTTTTTCATAGCAAGCATGCGCGCCGAATGCTCAGAAGCTTCGCTGTCTGCAAGTGCACCTCTAATTTTCTCTTTAAGATAATCTTCAACAAGTGGCCCAAGCAGTTGTTCAACAGACGGTTCAATTAGATAATCGGCATGGCTTTGCATATGCGTAGAGGTTGTATTTACTTCAAGTGGGGCCAGGTCTCTAACAGGCAACAGTTGCATTGTGGTAGGCTCTGACTTAAGCGACGAAATGAACTTGTTGTATACAACATAAATTGCACGATATGAGCCAGAGAGAAACTTTTCTTGGATAAGTGCAAAAACTGGAGACACACTATCTGAAAGGTCTTCGTCTGAAAAATCTGCAACTACCTCTCGGCGGGTAAGCGTTACAAAGTCGGCACCTTTTTTACCAATAGTAATAAAGTCTGATGCACTTTGTCCCTCTATATGGGCAAAGACGTGTTTAAACAGGTTTGTATGAAATGAACCACACAACCCTTTGTTTGATGTTATAAGAATATATAGATCACGAGTACCTTCGGTTTCTTTGAGCCATGGGATTGAAAGTGATGCAAGGTCTGAAGTATTAGCAAAGATACGCTGCATAATTTGGTCTAGCATTGTGCGATACAATCTGCCTTCTAGAGCTGCTTTTTGAGCTTTTTTCATTTTGACTGCAGACACCATTTGCATTGCATTGGTAATTTTCTTTACATTTTCTACTGTACCAATTTTTTTCTGATGTCTTTTGAATTCATACTTAGTTAGCTTTATACGTTGACATAAATGCATCAACTGCTTTTTTAAGTTCTTTTTCTGTTTCGTCAGTTACCTGGCGCGTCTTTTGCACCTCGTTAAGAATTTTTTTGTGCGAAAGACGCATGTAGTCTATAAACTGTTTCTCAAAATCTACAATTTTCTCTGCAGGCATGGTATCAAGATAGCCTTTGCCGCCAACCCAAAATATTGCAACTTGACTGGCTAAGTCGTATGGCTGGTTTTTACCCTGCTTAAGCAGTTGGGTCATGCGGGCACCGCGATCAATAAATCGCTTCGTTTCTTCGTCTAGGTCAGATTCAAATTGAGCAAATGCTGCAAGTGCTCTATATTGAGCCAAATCATTTTTAAGTGATTTAATAACAGACTTCATGGCTTTAGTTTGTGCACTGCTTCCTACGCGCGACACAGAAAGACCAACATTAATAGCAGGACGAATACCTGCATTAAACAGGTCAGATTCTAGATAAACTTGACCATCGGTTATAGAGATAACATTTGTGGGAATGTATGCTGACACATCGTTTTCTTGTGTTTCTATAATAGGCAGCGCGGTAAGCGAACCTCCACCATTTTTTTCATCAAGTCGACAGGCACGCTCTAAAAGACGCGAGTGCAAGTAAAAAACATCACCCGGATACGCCTCACGACCTGCTGGACGGCGCAATATAAGAGAAATTTGTCTATACGCCCATGCATGTTTTGTTAAGTCATCGTATACTACCAACACATCTTTACCTTTATTCATAAAGTACTCACCAATTGCAGTAGCAACATAGGGGGCCATAAACTGCATAGATGCAGGATCAGAGGCAGTTGCCGCTACTATTACCGAGTACTCCATTGCGCCGCGCGACTCTAAAAGCTGAGCAACAGCAGCCGTGTTTGAGCGGCGCTGACCAACTGAACAATAAATACATATCATGTCTTGATCTTTTTGATTCAAAATTGCATCAATAGCAACCGTTGTTTTACCTGTTCTGCGATCTCCAATAATAAGCTCGCGCTGTCCTCTACCAATTGGGATAAGCGTATCTACCGCTTTTATTCCGGTTTGTACAGGCTCACTTACCGATTTTCGCTGCATAACACCGGGTGCAATTGGATCAAAAAAAGTTGATTCTTTTGCCTCAATTTTTCCTTTTCCATCTATAGGTTTTGCTATTCCATCAACTATTCTTCCTATATAGTTTTCAGAAACAGGAATAGTAAATACTTTTCCTGATCCCTTTACTTGTGAACCTTCTTCAATTTTTTCGTAATCACCAAATACAATCGCACCTACAGAATCTTCGTATAAATCTATAATCATCCCCTGTATGTTGTTGCCAAAGTCAATCATTTCACCATATGGTGAATCAGCTAATCCGTCGATGAATACCACCTCATCTTTAACCTCACGTACGTAGCCTACGTTTTTTGCAGCAACCTTTGATTTAGAGGAACTAATTTCGTCCTCTACTTCTCGGAGAATATCATCGACTATTTTCATATATTCACTGTTAACTCTGTAATAAAGAATCTATAATATCTTGCATTCTGCCTTTAAGAGATAAGTCTATAATGCGTGATCCATCGGTTATTACCACCCCACCAATAAGATTGTTATCAACCGTATTGGTAAGACGTGCACCCTTTAAAAACGATGCCTTTTCTAGTTGAGACATTTCTGTTTTTGTTAGTGGATAAGCCGATGTGACAACCACATCTCTTTCACTAGGATTTTTAATCTGCTGGAGCAGATTTTTCTTTAACCTAGCTTTAAGCGACGCATTAATTTTCATATACCTTTGTTTTTTCAAGCTTGGCAAAAACCTTAGATAAAATGTCTTTGTGCTGCTTTTCATCAACAAAGTCGCGCAACACAGAGCTTGCAAGAGTTTCACTTGTCTTAACAACCTTGCTACGCATGTCGTCATACATACGTGCTCGATCGTCCTCCATTTCTTTCTCTGCTTTCTGCTTAAGCTTTGCCACCTCTTCGTGTGCGGTCTTAAGCATTTCTTCTCTCTTGGCATGAGCCGTAGCCTCGGCTTCTTTTATGATCGAGATTGCCTGTGATCGCGCTTCAGCAAGAATCTCTTTCTGCTTTTCTTCAGTTTTTGCTTCTTTTTTTTGAAGATCAGCAAGAAGTTTGGCTTTTTCTACCTCATCAGCCTGCTGCTTTTCAAGGTAAGCCATAAAAGGCTTATACATGAATTTCATGAATACATACGCGAACAAGCCGAAATTAATTAATTGTGCTACAAGTAGCTTTGGATCAATGCCAAGTGCTTCCATAGTTGTTAAATAAAATTTAAGTAAACTTCAAAATAAGCGCGACGACCAATGCATAAATAGCAATAGCTTCTGCGAAAGCTAATGCCAAAATCATACCGGTTCTAATTTTACCTTCTGCTTCTGGATTTCTACCCAAAGCTTCCATAGCCTTAGAACCTATAAGTCCAATACCAATACCTGGGCCAAGTGCTCCCAGTCCAATTGCGAGAGCTGTTCCAATAAGTTTTGCTGATTCTGCGTCCATCATACCTACACCCCTTTCTAGTGATGATCGTCGTGACTTGCCACGGCGGAACTAATAAATACACCTGTGAGCATACTAAATACAAGCGCCTGCACAAGACCTACAAATACCTCCATTATAAGAAATGGAAAAGAAGCAAGTATAGGAACAAGAAATGCGATTACTCCAAGCAGTACCTCGCCAGCAAAAATGTTGCCAAATAAACGGAACGCAAATGACAATATTTTTGAAAACTCTGATACGAGTTCTAATATTCCTATAAAAAAGTTAATTGGGTTTGAAATATTAATAAACTTTTTTGCATAACCCACAAAACCAAGTTCAGAAAACCCATAATACTGAATCATGAAGAAGGCAACCAAGGCCAGAGCAATTGTTGTATTAAGATCTGCGGTAGCCCCTCTTAACAAGGGAATTTTTCCGTGAGGTTTTTCTTCTGATGCTTCTGTGTGATCTGTATCTGTTGTAGCATCTTCCGCTGGGGCGGAATTGGCTGGGGCGGCTTGTTCTGATGCATGTATTTTTGAGATAACATTGTATGAGACTTCGCTTTCTTTATGAGGTGGAGGGGTAATAGTTATGCTTCCTACACCTGGCAAAAGACCAAACCAGTTAGAAAAGAGTATAAAAAAAGAAAAAAAGCCGCCAGTAAAGGAAAGGCTTTTTCATGAAGATCGCCAAGTATTGTTTTAAACGTATTATGAAGACCTAAAAGTACAAAACGAATGAATACAACTAGTTTAGAAGCATGTGATGCCGCATTGTTGCTAAAGTAAATACCGAGTAAAAGTGTAAGAATGAGAACAATAATACCTGTAAGAAGAGAGTTGGTTATTGGAAAACCTTGAAAATAAAAAACTGTTTCCGGTTTTATGCTGACATGTAGCATTAGTTAGCTTTCTGTTTCTTTAACCAGCTTATAGAGGCTGTACGCCGAAG
>LMZU01000014.1 GCA_001567245.1 Microgenomates bacterium OLB23 | reverse complement strand
GGCAAACTGAATCATTCAGTTTTTAATGTGAATGACAGCACTGAACTACTACCATTGCTTGATGAAGCATATATGAATATTCAGAAACAAGGGATTTCAGCGGTTCAAAACGATCCTGGAGCGTTTATTGTACCAATGGGACGAACTGTGGGCACTAATGGCGAAACATCAATAGAGTTGTTCCCTAATAAATTAGAGCCAAGTTCCAAAGGCCGGCACAGAGGCCAATGACTTCATCCTGAAAAGCTGGCCGGCGATTCCGAAAGCGATGAACGAGAATGTTGTAGCGTTTGATACCAGCAATGGCATGCTCAATGGCAATGCGTGCGCGGCTGATGGCCTGATTATCAGCTTTTTGCGCTGGGGTCAGGGTCGGCTGCGGATTGTGCTGACTCTTGCGCGGCTTTTTGTGCGGCACGAGAATGTCGGTGCCGATGTAATCGGTACGGAGGCCCAGGTACCTAAATCGACCAGCACCGTGAGCGCCGTGAACCAGTCGTAG
The DNA here is from genome assembly GCA_001567245.1 of Microgenomates bacterium OLB23. Taxonomy (GTDB): domain Bacteria; phylum Patescibacteriota; class Microgenomatia; order UBA1406; family HO2-37-13b; genus OLB23. The sequence goes on along the minus strand of LMZU01000014.1, from coordinate 2,274 downwards.
TCCGGGGGAAACTCAGCTTTGAGCATGGCATAATCGTGATGATGCCCACTGAAAGTGCGTCCCACAAAGCGGATCACCTTAGCAGTGGTGGTGATAATCGTATTCTTCAGCGTATGCTGTTTTTTTTACCGCTGTAGTGCGCTTGTTGCTGCTGCGCATCTTGCGGTCGGCGGTAGGCCCGTTCTGTGGCGTCAATGATAATCTCGTCAATGCCGTCCAGCGCTTGCATCAAGTCTGCCACACTCTGAAACTCCCGCGCCGGCATCATATCGAGTTGCACGAGCGCTTCGTGCAAGAGTGGCGAGAGTTCATACAACCGTTTATGCGCTTTGGACCGGGCCAAGTCAAACTTGACGCCGAGTTGATCAAAGGTCGGATACGCTTTAAAGTAGTAGAGCACAAAGAACAGTTTGTCCGCCATCGTCGGCAGCTTACTCTTGCGCCCACCGCCGCGCTTTCGCTGACGGTTTCCGCTTTGCACTGCTTGCTCATACCGCCGTTGCTGTTCCGCTTCATACACGGCGCTAAACACCGGCAAGAGCCGGTCAAATTCGGCAATACCCAAACCGGTCAGCGCCTTCATCTGCCGGTCGTCTCGCACTTTTATCACCATTGATAGACTCCTTTTTACTCATAGTCTATCTCAAATTTTATTAGGGAACAAGTCTATTATCAATATATTCAATAACCATCAGGAGCTTATCTACTGCGTTCTCCGGAGGAAAAAGAGTTCTGACAGTCTGTGTTTTCTGCTCGGAAATTGCCTTCTTCTGCCATGAGTTCAATCTTTTTTGTTTTGCTGATACGGGCAAAGATTGCAAAACATGTACGTGAGTCCGCCAAAGTTCGATAAAAGTTCCCTGGCCACCTTTAACAAACCAGCGTGGCTCCATACCGTTATCAGCAATCTGCTTTATGGGTCCAATTAGTTTGTTTTCATCAGCTTCAAGTAATATCTGGTATATTGCCTGAATTACTGCAGGCTGTTGACATGAATTCTTCCAGATTTCCGCCGAATTTGCTAAACCCGCTGGCCAGTTCTCATCAAGCCAACACTCAGTTAAGTGTGTAACTTTGGACAACTGTATCATTGTCACGCGCGGAACTCGTCTTAAGGATCGATTAGGATTATCACTCACCATCCAGAGACCGTATACCCAATTCTCAAGGCGAACTCCACAACACAAAAACCCTACGGACGCCTCCAAATATTACTTTAGCATGATCAAGCAAGTAAACGGTTAGAGACTTATCATGTAAAATATAAATCCAGTATAAGTAAACAATACAGGAAACAAGAAGGGCATAATCCGCACAAAGTTACCAATCTGAGTTTAGAATTGGCAATTCCATGACTAAAGTAAGCTAGTATTACACTGTACAACAATCCATAGCTACTATTAATTGATATAGCTAAAGTAACTGTTGTTCTGATGTTTATCATCAGGAATGACGAGTGAGAGAAATACAGAAAGTACACAATCGGAGCAATCACCGCTGTCGACACCATCAAGATACTTGCAAGACCTAGTTGAACGTTCCACTGTAGCATTCTGCGAAGGCTGATTTCGTTTAACACGAATCCTACCATACCGATGACAATCACAGTGATATTCGCCCAAATAAATGACTGCCACAACGTGCCAATTAGTGTCCTTGACAGAATATTCAAGTGAAAAAGGACGATATAGTAGTAAAATAAACAACACTAATCAAAACCGTTACAAGCAATGAAATAACTAGTGCTGCTCCTATAAAATTGTAGCGCTTTCGGGATCTATCGTTGAGTTCAGTTAAATGTATTTCTTCGTAATCATGGAGGGCTTGTGGAAACCAGAAGAACCAAACGAACAAACGCCAGAGATCTCTAATCCTAGCAACCCTGATTGATTCCGTAAAGTGAGGTGTAAGAAAACATTGAGGGACTTGATTATTTGGAGACATTGCGCAGCAATACTATGCATCTATCCTAAAAATTCATTGTGCCGCTCTAGCTGCCGGCAAATTTATCAAAGCAACAACCGAATTTCAGGCTTAGCTCTATATAAAGTGGTCCCCAATGTCAAGACCAAAGATCGATGAAAATAAGAACCGAACGGTGTAAGCGAGTCTTTATCAGGCGCAAAGTGCGTCTTGCGAACGGTCTGCTGCTTTCTGGATACTTGAGCCAGAGCCAGCGGTTGTGCAATCGCCGATGGTCTAGCTCGGGGTTGACAAGTGGGCTGCCGTGCTAAACTGAGCAGACGGCAAGGCGAGCCGATGTGCTGCTTTCCC
>LMZU01000013.1 GCA_001567245.1 Microgenomates bacterium OLB23 | reverse complement strand
ACATGACTTTCTCATCTTATCTAATCTTTTTTCGCTTATATGGATTGTTGCGGTAATGAATTTTGTGAGTTGGAGTAGTGGTGTAGATGGGCAGTTATCTGGTTTCACCACTATTGCATGTATTGTACTGGGATTTGTTGCGCTCAGGTTTTCGTCACACGAAATTAGTGCCGTCAGCGTTGCTTTGTTAGCCTTTGTTGTAGGCGGTGCATACCTTGGTTTTTTACCATGGCATGTATACCCACAAAAGATTATGCCTGGATATGGCGGCGGCGCCTTATCGGGGTACATGTTGGGAGTTTTATCAATTCTATCATGGGGTAAGGTGGGCACAATGGCTCTCGTATTGGCAATTCCACTTGTAGATGCCACCTACACAATAGTTCGCAGAGTTAAAAATAAGCAGTCACCATTTAAAGGTGATGCAGGTCATTTTCATCATAGGCTTATGGAAATTGGTTGGGGACGTCGAAGGATTGCAGTGTTTTACTGGTTCGTATCGTTTTTGTTTGGTGCATCTGCACTATTTTTTCGGCAGCAGCAAAAGCTCTTAGCCCTTAGTGTAGCGTTTATATGTTTGGCGTTCTTTATAGTGTTTATAAACCGTATTAAGTCTCATCCTCACCCTCTGGGTCAGGAGTAATTGATGGTGTAGTAGCTGTTACTTTAGTAACATAGTTCGAAGATACCCAACCCAATTTGCCTTTTTCATATTCAATTCTATACCATCCTTCTTTTTCTTCTTTTACTTCAAAGGTTCTTCCTGGGGTAATTTTTGCAGCCTCAGAGGCATTGAGGGTAGGTTCAGTGCGTACGCGTAACCATCCGGTTTCGGTGTTATTTACTGTTACAGAAAATGTGTTTGTTATAACCGCACTGGTGGTTGCTTCTTTTCTAATTTCTTCTGGGTCTTTTTTTCTCAACTTTTTTTGTGGGTAGGGTCTATGGATAGTTTAAATTCTGCAATAACGCGATAGCCTTCTTCAATGCGGATTTTTTTGGCTGCGCCTAAAAAATCCGGGGCTATATGTTGACAGCTCATGATCGCCTACCGGGATTTCAGATAAAATTACTGGTGCAATTCCTTGTTCTTCGTTATCAAGCGAGACAATTGCGCCGTCAGGTTCGGTAAGTATTTCTATTTCACCTGTCTGCTTTTTTGTGGGTTTTTTGTCCATTTTTTTAACGCTAAAAATAACACCTGATGATGAAATGTCATCTACACCCAACTCGCGGTTTACATAGGTGAGTGTGTTGTTAAATATTTTTACCTTGCCACTCCAGTTTGCCGATTCGCTTGCTTCGGTCATTTCGGGCTCGAGTCGAATAAGGTACTCGCCCTCTTCTAAAGTGGTTTCAAACGGAGTTTTACCCTTAGACTGGTTGTTAATAATAACCTGTGCAGTTGGCGACGTGATAATTTTAAGTTGGCCTTGTTTTACAGAGTTTTTGAGAAGCAAAAAAACGAACACCAACAACAACGCCAAATATAATGAATATGAGTAGCAGAAAAAGAAGTTTACCTTTCATTGCCCACACATTATAACACGATTTGTGCTAACCTCGCCGATTTGTTAGAATGCACGCAGTGTTAATTGACGATATTACTATTACAGTACAGGCCGGAAAGGGTGGCGATGGCGGAATATTTTTCAGAAAAGAAAAGTTCATACCCCGTGGTGGTCCTGATGGAGGAAACGGCGGCATGGGAGGAAGTATTTATGTGGTCGGTGTTTCCGATATTGCAGCTCTGAGAAGTTTTAGGTACAAAAAAGATATAAAAGCCCCCAATGGTGAGGCAGGTAGAGGTAAAAAACAACATGGTGCTCGAGGTGCAGATATTGAACTTCGTATTCCCATTGGTTCACTCATTACCGATACTCTCACGGGAGATGTGTGGGAAATTAATAACCCCGGAGATACCTATATGGTTGCACGAGGCGGTTATGGCGGTAGGGGCAATCACGAGTTTAAATCAAGCACTGAACAGGCACCAGATTTTGCAGAAGAAGGCAGGCCAGGCAAATTTCGCACACTCCACATTAGCTTGCAGTTTATAGCAGATGTGGGGCTTATTGGATTACCAAGTGCTGGTAAATCTAGTTTGCTGAATGCCTTAACTAACACAAATGTTAAAGTGGCAGATTATCCTTTTACCACACTTGAGCCACATTTAGGCATGCTTGAGACAACAGTTCTTGCAGATATTCCCGGACTCATTGAGGGTGCGCATACTGGTAAGGGCCTTGGTATAAAATTTCTTAAACATATAGAAAAAAAACATCTCTCCTTTTACACTGCATAGATGTATCGCATGAAGATGTGCTGCACGCATATAAAACCATTCGAAAAAGAACTAGAAGAATATAGTGAAAAACTTATAGGAAAAGAAAGAGATAATTGTTCTTACAAAATCAGACATGGTTTCGTCAGAGGTAATCGAAGAAAAAAAGAAGGCATTGAAGGAATGTGGAAAAGAAATTCTTGTGTGTTCGGTGCTTGACGATACATCACTTCACAAATTAGCAAAAAGAATACGCTCTTAATATGGCTACATATGTATGTGCGAGCTGTGGCTATGGTTCGGCATCATGGTATGGCAAATGCCCATCTTGCCAGGAGTGGAATACATTTGAAAAAACCATAGATGCTTCGTCCAAAAAAAGGTCAGCTCGCAGTGTGCCTTCGGCACACGCAGAAAAACTTAATACCCTTGCTGGTCAGTCTAATACACGCATAGCCACAGGCAATGAAGAGTTTGACAGAGTGCTAGGTGGGGGATTTATAAATGGAGAGGTGGTGTTACTGGCTGGTGAGCCGGGAGTAGGAAAGTCAACGCTTTTACTCTCTGTGCTTGCTGCGCTGCCCTGTTTTTATATATCTGGCGAAGAGTCTGGACAACAGGTAAAGCAGCGCGCAGATAGACTAGGGGTTTCTACACAAAACATTCTATTTTCAAACGAGTTGCAGGTAGATGCGGTCATTGGCGCACTTGAAAAATATAATAGTGACTACAGCGTTGCAGTTGTAGACTCAATTCAAACTCTATATACACCCGATATTCCCTCGCCCATGGGGAGTGTTGCACAAATAAAAGAAAGCGCTGCTCGACTAACCGACTATGCAAAAAGACAGGGCAAGATAATTATTCTTATTGGTCACGTAACCAAAGATGGTGACATAGCTGGTCCAAAAACACTCGAGCACTTGGTTGACTGTGTTATACAGCTTGAAGGTGAAAAAGAATCAACATTTAGGCTGCTCCGCGCGCGCAAAAACCGCTTTGGTTCGGTAGATGAAGTTGGGCTTTTTGAGATGACAGACACAGGTTTACAGCAGGTAAACAACCCTACGCTTTTCATAAACTCTGCTATAAAGGCTGCTGCTGGCAGAGCGGTTATTATTACTGTTGAAGGCAGTAGATCGCTCTTGTACGAGGTGCAAAGCCTGGTTGTACCCACACAGCTTGCAATACCACGCCGAATAGCGTCTGGCATTGACTATAACAGATTACAACTCTTGCTTGCTGTAATTCGCAAACATCTCAAAATTAATCTTGATAAGTTTGATATTTATGTAAGTGTTGCTGGTGGGTTGAGCATAAAATCACCCTCGGCAGATTTGGGCATAGCTGCAAGTATTGTTTCATCTGTCAAAAACAAGGCCTTACCACTAGATTGGGCATTTGTTGGTGAGATTGGTTTGCTAGGTGAGGTACGTGCAAGCCAGCGTGAGAAAAAAATAATGTATGATGCAAAACGACTTGGACTCAAAAAAGTTGTAAATGCCGATCGTGTTCACATGATTCGAGAATTAGGTACAATGTTTGCATAATGAGAAAGTATCTTCCTCTCATAGGTATAGCCTTTATTTTATCTTCGTTTGCTCTGCTTAATTCAACTGTACTGTTTACTTACAGGTCAAGTGCAAACCAAGACATAGATAATACTATGAAGAGGGTTCAGCAGTCTGTTGAATCGGTTGATATTATAAACGATCTTCCTACATGCGTAGCTGCATTTTCATACATACCAATTGCAGAAAAGAGCTTGCAAAGCTGTTTTGTGCAATTTACCTGCAATGGTCAAAGTGTAGCTAATTTTTTTGAACCCCCGCATTATACCTGTACAGCAGATGCTTCAAAGAACACGTGTTCAGAAAACGAACTTCCTGCTAAATGTGCATACATAGACGAATGGCTAGAGGGAGCGGCATATGTATGTGGCTGTTCACTTTGATCGTCCAGATAAGACGTACGCCTCGTAAAGCGCAGCAATCAAGAAGACAACGGTCATTCCATTAAACCACCAAAACGACATTGGTACGCTGAGACCAAGTATGGTAAGAAAAGATTGAAGTATGAGTGGGGCTGTGACTGCATGCAATGAAATTTGGAATACTTTTGCTACTTTAAGCTTTGGGATTATTTTTATGCAGAGCACATATGTCACTACGCTCAATACAAACAACATTGCCACTCGCACAAATGTTGCCATAATAGGTATAAACAAAATGGCGACTAAATATAGTGCTGTAATGTAAAGTACTGCGTTGCGAGCGATTTCACCAATAGGCATTGTCAGCGTTTGGGATCCAAAATATGAATCGCCATATTCATATGTCATAATTTGGCTTCCATTGCGCCAGACAAACTCTGATCCTGTAAACAGATAGCGTGTTTGGTATTCCTCAATTTTTTGTACGTTTGCATTCTGATCAATTACAAGCAGCGTACCAGGTTTGGTAATGTCTGGATTGAAAATAATTATTGGTCTTTCTGTGTTTGTGCTCAGGCGATCTCCGCTCATATTAATAACCACATCGTGGGGAATTTGTTCAATAACCGAGCGAATGCCAGTATCGAGTTGAAAAAACGGATATGCTTTCCCAAATCCTACAAAAGTTACCAACAGTTCAAAGAGTATAAGAAATACTGAAAGTGCAGCAAAATACTTAAGCGAAAACCCAAATCGTGTTTCGTGGAGTACCTTTCCGTAATAGTCATCATAGGGAACAAGCGAATGCTTTAATGCGTGTCCCATGGTGGTCAAATGTCTGCGTCTCATGAGTCTTACTATTTAGTGTAGGGAAGCTGCTGCAAAAAAGCAAGAAGTGTAGTCTATAATTGTCAGCTATGAATCTTGTAAAACGTTATCCGCTGGTAAGTCTAATGTTGCTTGGGCTCATTATTAGGTTAATAATAAGCCCACTCGATTATAGTTTTGACGTAAACAATCATATTGCTTGGGCTAAAGATTTGTGGAATAGGGGCTTTATCAATTTTTATGGGCTTCCTTCTACAGAGGTGTACGCAAGTTTATACCCAAACTATCCCCCTTTTGCTATGTATATTTTTTATAGCGTGTACCCACTTTTTATAGCAATAAACAAGCTTACATGGTGGCTTAATGTGAGCTTTTCTTATTTTCCATCGCAACTTGTATTCTTTGTACAGAGTAGGGTTTTTGAGGCAATGATTTTAAAACTGCCTGCAATTATTGCAGATCTGCTGTTGGCTAGGATTGTATATATATTTGCAAAAAAAATTGCGTCCTGGTAAGCGCGAAACGCGCTATGCATTGTATGCAGCTGCGCTTGTATTGTGTAATCCCGCGTTTTTTTATAATAGTGCTTTTTGGGGACAGATTGATGTAATACCTATTGTATTTGTGCTCTTGGCTGTATATTACCTACTCTACTCAAGACGATATATCTTTAGTGCTCTATTGTATACAATGGCACTGTTGGTAAAACCTACTCCAATAGTTTATATACCAATATTTAGTTATTACTTTGTAAGAAAATTTGGCTTAGTAAATACAGTTAAGGCTGGTATTGCGAGCAACATTTTTTTTATTGCTGCGTTTCTTCCCCTACTAGATAAAGCAACCACACTTGCTACCCCTTACAACTTATATTTGAGTAGCATACTTAATGCTCAAAGTCTTTCGTTTGTTACAAACAGCGCGTTTAATATATGGTCTATTACCTTTTTTTGAACAGATTCAAGCAACTGCAAGCTTTTTGTTTGGCATGAGCTACAACACTTGGGGTTTTGTGCTGGTCACTATCGCAGTAGCCTGTGTGTTGCGTGGCACTATGCTGCAAAAATACACATTTTTTATGCAGCATTTTTATCTGCGTATGCTTTTTTTCTCTTTGCGACCAAAATGCATGAACGATATACATTATTAATACTCCCGTTTTTACTGCTTGCCAGTATTCAGCAGCGTGTTTTAACAAAATGGTACATAGTAATATCTGTGCTGAGTTTTATTAATCTTTACTTTAGCTGGCCTGTACCTAAAGTCCAAGCCGTCGATACAGTACTTCATATGCCTGTAACGCTCATTATGTTCTCGTATATAAACATATATCTCTTTTTTACATGCTCAAAAGAAGCGCATGACATACTCTTGCAATTTAAAAATTGATTTCGTATAATGCAAGAAATCGCCCCACATCAGGTAGTTGACCTGTTAAGGGCTTTGTTGTTATTTAAAAGTTACTTTTCATCACAATAAAATGGCAAAAGAAACATTCACCAGAAACAAGCCACACGTTAATATCGGCACTATTGGTCACGTCGACCATGGTAAGACCACTACAACTTCAGCTATCCACACTGTCCTTGCAAAAAAAGGATGGGCAGAGGCTCTTAAATACGAAGACATTGATAAAGCTCCAGAAGAAAGAGAAAGAGGAGTCACCATTAATGTTCATCATTCAGAATATGAAACAGAAAAGCGTCACTATGCACACATTGATGCGCCAGGACACGCTGACTACATTAAAAACATGATTAC
>LMZU01000012.1 GCA_001567245.1 Microgenomates bacterium OLB23 | reverse complement strand
CGGCTCCGGCACCCCTTGTAGTCGGAATTTAAAGCCGCTACTCCTTGTTACCATGCCCGAATGGCCCACAGAACCGGTCGGGTCCGGCCCCGCTGTGCCAAGGCACAGCGGGGCGACCCTGACTGGCGCGAACGCCGGGACTACTTGGAAACCCGAACGTTCGAGGAGCCGCAGACCGGACACACGCCATGCGAGCCCGACGAGACGGCCATGCAATTCTTGCAGTTGGTCTGCGGGTTCGGCTGCGGGGTCGGCGGCGTCGCGGGGGCCTGCGGGGCAGTCTGGGCCATGGGGCCCTCCTTTCGTGTAACGAGCGCTTGTACCTGAATGGCAGGTACCACCAAAAGCACTAAATATTATAGGCCACTTTTACTAAGAAGTCAATGTTAAATTACTTGTCACCTTGAAGATTAAACAGTACCTTTGCATTTGCCGTGGTAACCTTAGCTACACGCTCAATAGCTTCATTTTTAAGCTCAGCTATTTTCTGAGCAACTAATACCACATTTGCCGGAACATTGGGGTATGCCTTTTGGCTTTTAAGAGGCTCTGGCAACAAAAACGGCGCGTCGGTTTCTATAACTAGCATATCTAGGGGAACTTCTTTAATAAACTCCTGTTTTTCGGCCCAATACGTAAGATCCCCGTCAACGCCGAGATACAACCCAAACTCTTTTACAAACTCCAAAAGCTCCATATCAGGCTCACAACAGTGAAATACCATCCTTTCTTTTAAGCTTGAATCCCACAATTCCCGCACGATTGGCAATAAAAGATCCTTAGCCTCACGATTGTGCATAATAACCGACTTTTTGTGCTTTATTGCCAGCTCAAACTGTGCCTGAAAAAAGCTTCTTTTGCGCCTCAATAAAGTTTATCATCAACATGATACTCCACATACTTTGTCTGCTCGTATTCATGCCTATCGAGGCCAATTTCACCTACCGCAACAACCCGATCTTCAGCTAAAAGTTTCTCGAGTTCACTAAGATCAGTTTCATACTCTTTCTGTTCGTATGCATGATGCGGATGAATCCCAACCGCAGCCCAAATATCGAGGCCATTTTGAGCATATTTCTGTGCAAGTTCTACAGCTTTTCGCGAGCTCTGAATGTCGGTACCTGGGATAACAATACTTTGCACGCCTGCCTGCATAGCGGCGCTTACAACCTCATCAACATTTTTTTTGAAGCGGCTGAAATTGAGGTGGCAGTGTGTGTCAAACATATGCTATTATAACAAGACCGTGTCTTGTTCAGCTTCGTGCCCTTTTTAACACGGCACGATCCACAAAAAGACCTGGTCTTATTATGATCATATACATCGGCGCCGATCACCGCGGATTTGAGCTTAAAAACCAGCTTCGCATATGGCTTACCGAACAAGGTCACAAAGTTGTTGACTGCGGAAACGACCATTACGATGCCGAAGACGACTTCCCCGATTTTGCCCGTGCTGTTGCCCTAAAAATTGTCCAGAGCCATGAAAAAAACGCTGAGAGCGAACAAAATAGTACTACAGAAGAAGCAATTGGTCTTACATCAACAAAAAGCGGCATGTATGAAGGTGTTGCTCAAGCTCCACACGAACAGAGTGAAATTGTACCAAAAGAAGACCGAGAGCTGGGCATATTAGTATGCGGCTCTGGCATTGGTGTATGCATAACAGCTAATCGTTATAAAGGTGTACGCTGCGGAGCAGCGTACACACCCGATCACGCACGCCACGGGCGCGAAAACGACCACATTAATGTGCTTGCCGTGGCTGCAGATATGCTTGACTTTGAAAAACCAAAGAGGTAGTGCATACCTTTCTCAACTCTGCACCCCTAATGAAAGAAAAATACGTGCGACGCGTACGCAAGCACGACATGTTTTAAGGTGAAAGCATGGCCGCCCGGGGAACCCCCGGGCGGCCTGCACGCTCCCCGCGATTTACCGAATGCGCCTGTTGGGCAGCGCACCCCCCAATTGCATCTCCTGCCGGGAGTGCTCGTCGCACAGGTTGGGACCCGGGCCCAGCCCTCTTGTGTAGTAGGCTCTCTTGGTTGCCTTGCTGTTGCAAAAGGCACACTTGGCTTGGCCGTCACCACCGCGTGTGTTGAAGTATCTCCAAGCAAGTACGCCCACAACAACCAGCAGCAGCACCGGCAAAACAGACTGCAGGATGCTCCCGAGTTGGCTGAGCAACGCCTCCAGTGGTCTGGGCTGCACAACCTCATCTTCGGCCTGCAGCAGGATCGAAAGTAGGATAATGCCGTTCATTAAGCTAGCCTCCTGCCCACTTTGGGCAAAGTCGAAACGGAAAGGTGCGAAGCTCCATTATATCAAATCTTGACGTAAGACTTAAATTTCCGCTACACTAACCATATGAACATTTATCCTTCTCTACTCGAAACTGACCCACAAGAATTATCTGCCGACTTTGCCCGACTACTGCCACACTTTGACTATGTGCAAATTGACATTGCAGACGGAATACTAGTACCCAACAAAACCGTGAAGATAGCAGATATTAAAGCGCTCATAGAGAGCCCCTATGCAGAATGGGACCTTGCCTACAATCAATTTGAGTTTCATTTAATGGTGCAAGACTATGCATCACAGCTCAAAGAACTTGAAGAACTTGAAAGCATGTATATACCAAATGTGTTTATTCATTATAAGGCTCTACAGCATACTTTTGACGAACTATCAGACCACACTCCTTTTGAGGTTGGCATTGCTCTTAATCCCGATGAATTCGTTGAAACCGCGTGGGATGCCATTAAAGAATTTTCTTCAATTCAGCTCATGACAGTTACCCCTGGCCAACAGGGAAACCCCTTTGTGCCAGAAGTATTGCAAAAAATTACTCAACTGCGTGAGAGAGGCTACGAAGGAGCCATAATTTTAGACGGTGGTATTAATGAAGAAACACTTAAAACAATACTACAACAGCCACACCTTCCAGACGGTGTATGTCCTGGGAGTTATTTTAAAGCAGATAATGTAGTAGAACGACTAAACACCCTTCATGCATTAGCGGGAGTAGCTGCTAATCAAGTCGGAGAGTGAAAACTTTCCATCTTCATTTTTATCAATTGGTAAGAATACAGGAACCTCAAGAATGTTATCTGTTTTAGCAAAACGAACATTAACAATTTGTACGGGTAAACTGCCTGGTTTAATAACCACTACACGATAGGTGTCGTCAAAATTAACGCCCTCAACGGCTGGTATTTCTGCAGAACCTTGCTGTATAAAAATTTGAGCTCGTGAAATTAATGTTTCATCATTTTCACGTATAACCTGTACCTCTGCCACGCCCTCTGACAATACCACGCTGGGGAATCGTCTTAGTGCGGTAAGCGTGAGTTTTGGTGCGGGGTATACACACATTTGCGAACTCATCATATTCATAAGAAGATTACCGTTCTTTATGAGCCCTACATTAAGCGTCGGGCAGCCCGATGTTGCACCGGGGTTAATGGTACAGGTAGTACTTAAGGTGTGTCGCGGCTTTACTGTATGAAAATCGGTACAAGTATAGGTAAAGGGTGACTGCAACAGCAAAGAGTATGTGCCACTCAAACCATCCCAAATATCGGTACCATTATTGCGACACTCAACATGTAAGTTAAATGGTACGTTTTCTACTATATCTTGAGGGAACGTGCTTGTGCATGTTGCGTTGTGTATATGTGCGGGGTCGCCTTTTACCTTAGGAATACCCGAAATAGCAAAGGCGACCTCGTTACCCATGTTTTCCTGGTTTACCAGGGTAAACGACGAAAAGGGCGGTGTCAAAAATTTGTAGGCAAAATAGGTCACCGCCTCAATATCACCTGCTTGTTGCCAACGCTGTAATGCAAAACGTGCGTTGCTGGCAGCATATTCAATTGGAGCGCCCTCGGCGCCATGCTTCCAGCCTGTTTCGGTAATAAATGCTTTAAACTGAGCTGCCTTTGCAACTCCAAGGCTCTGCAATAGGTTTTTTTCCCATCGGTGACACATTATAGAGCGACGACCAGAGGTCGTCGCGGCCCCCACGAAATTCATGGGATAGCAGTGTGATGCAAGTGCATCCCATACATCTACCACTTGCGGCACAGCCGCAAGCATGTCTTGATAAAATTGTGCCGCGTCGCAAAATGCTGGCCTGCTTTCTGGAGCCGCTAAATCAAGGCCAGCCAACATAAACACTATATTACGATTTGCAGCTTTTAGCGCCCTCCCTGCAGCAACAGCTGAGTTTCCATATGCTACCGGGTCGCAGCTACCACCAAATTCTGTGCCATGATTTGGCTCATTGCCCCAAGTTATATATACGTGCATGGTCGAAGGTATAAGTCCATTCTCACCTTCTGCAAACAGTTTTGCAAAATAATTTATGGTATTTTCTGTAGGACGAGCCCAGGCCCCATTTGCTGAAAATTCTGTTGCCAGGCGGTGAACAAGAATACATTTTTCTTCACGGGCAACATCGTGTAGTTTTTGCAGCTGCTCGAGGGTGTATTCGCCCTCTCGCAACACAATGGTCTGCCATCCCCACGCTCCCCCCATTGGCATTCACCATTCTGCAGCCATCTCGAATATCTTTTTCAGATGGAGAAATTTGATGCACTCCTACTATATTGTTCGCGCGCTCAGCTTGAGCGTACGCGCTCTTAGGCATGCAAAAAACACTGAACAAAATCAGCGCAAGACCAATACAAGAACCTAAAAACGCATTTTTATGCATAAGCATATTATATAATGAGTCGTGCATGAATAAAAAGCTCCCCCCATTTATCCGCGCTACAAGTGACATAAATTTTAAGTCGCGCTTGAGCGCACGCGACAGTTTGCGCATTTATCTTATACCAACCGTTATTTTTGCAGCCTTTCTTGTGTTCTCTATACGACTTTTTCATCTTACTCTTGTAAAGGGTGCCTATTACGAATTTGCTTCTGCAGATAACCACCTTACAGAGGTGGCTATTGAAGGAAAACGGGGAACAATTTTTGACCGAAAAGGACAAAAAAATTGCTTATTCTGAAGATGCAGACAAAAAAATTTAGACGGGTGTACCCCAATGGATCAGCGTTTGCTCACCTGCTTGGTTACCGTCAAATAGCTTCAGAAGCAAACCTCAAAGAGGACGCCTGCAAAGAACCATTGAGGCTTAATGATAAACTCGGCGTTAAAGGCGTCGAAAAACTATTTGAATGCGATCTTCGCCCTATAAAAGGGCATGAGCTTATCGAAACCAATGCGCAGGGTAAATTTGTTAAAACTGTTTCAAAAGTTGAGCCTGTTTCTGGAAAAGACATTACATTAAGCATAGATGCAGAGTTGCAGCAAAGGGCACATGAAGTTATTGTGCAAAATGTGCCAAAAAGTGATATTGAGGTAGATTATCCAAGCAAAAAAATTTCGGTAATTGGTTTAAAGCCTCATACTGGCGAAATTTTACTCATGCTTTCGTACCCTAGTTTTGATCCTCAAGCCTTTGAAGATACTGTTCGAACAGAAATACAAACTTATCTCAAAGATAAAGCTCAACCCCTGTATAACCGAGCGCTGCTTGGCACATTCCCGCCCGGCTCAGTATTTAAACCTATGGTCGCAGCCGCCGGGCTCGAAGAAAAGGTTATATCGCCCACCGAAACTATCCAAGACAATGGCTACATTGAGGTGGGCGCAAACAAGCAGCGCTTTCATAATTGGTTTTATACAAAATATGGCCGCACCGACGGTGCGGTAAATATGGTAATGGGCCTACAACGTTCAAATGACATTTATTTTTACAAACTGGGAGAAAAATTAGGCAATGATCATATAAAAGCATGGGCACATACATTTGGATTTGGTAATAAAACAGGTATAGCGTTAGACGATAGCCCCGGCTTGGTACCTTCTGATTTTTGGAAGCGAGAGCGAATTGGCGAAAAATGGTACCTTGGTGATACCTACAACCTATCTATTGGTCAGGGGTATCTTTTGGTAACCCCTCTTCAAATGGCACTCGCAAGCGCAGTTTTTGCACAAGACGGGCAATTTTGCCTTCCTCAGCTGCTTAAAATTTCTAATACTATTACTCCTCGCTGTAAAAGCCTAAATCTCGAGCAAGAAACTCTTAAAGTTGTGCGAGAGGGAATGAAGAAGGCGTGTGAATCTGGTGGCACCGGTTGGCCATTCTTTACTTTTGAGCCTGTAAAAACAGGTGAACGCATAGAAGTTGGGTGTAAAACGGGCACCGCACAATCGCACCTAGAAAGCGGATTGCCCCATGCATGGTTCACCATTTTCGCCCCTTTCGAAAAACCCGAGATTGTACTAACAATACTCGTCGAAGAAAGCGGCGAGGGTTCAAGTGTGGCTGCGCCTATTGCAAAAGAGATTTTAACAACATACTTCCAGCGTAGCGAATAAAAAAACAGTATACTCCTCTTCCGCTAAAACAAAAAGTATTGACATGAACTCAAAACAGTACTATACTGTCTTATAGTATGTGGCGTGATAATCAGCTTGAGGCTGATTTTTTTGTTTTTATAGGGGTTGAACGGATTGTTTATGTCGAAAAGTAACATTGCATTGCACTTTTCGCTATAAAGGGCCCGCTCAGCCCCTTCACCTTTTACAGGGAAAGCGCACTTTTCAACCGAGCTTGCCTTGAGCAGGTAAGCACAGCAGCTAAAGGAGACCCCCACATGCTGCAGAACGACCAGGTCTACGGCCCATCGATCGGGCCAACCAGCCCGGCAAATGTGCCGAGCCATCTCCGGGAGAAGGCAACCCGGATGCCTTTCCGGGGGTTGGCTGGCACGCTGTTCACCAGCACACAGCCCTACCGAAGTGTGCGTGGCCGTCGGTCGTCGGCCCGAATCGACGCTGCCTGCCGTCGGGCAGGCATTATCTAGTCGCCGCTTGGTGGCCAAAGTGGCACAGCGCCACGTAGGCCGCATAATGCGGTACGGGGTCACACGAGGCAGAGCCGCGCGCGTGCGCGCGGCTCTGCCTCAGATCACATTTCACCTCTTCAGCCACCTTGCCGGGCATGTAATTCACCTATTGCTCACGTTTTTTTCAGGCTTCCTACCATTTACATACCTTCCAAAATTCGCGACTTTAAAGTGATAAAGTGAAAATAGAATTGTGAACCTACATCTCTTCCTTTCTATTGCACTTTAGAGTGGTAAAGTGACATAAAGAATATGAGGCTATATAAAAAAATCACTGTCGCAGTCTAAAGAGGCGAAGTGTGGAGTAATGTAGTCAAACAAAAAGCACATCTCGAAAATTTAAGCAGTCATATCAAGTAAAAATGGGTTCAAAATGGTCATTATGCTATAATAATAGCATCAACATACCCCCGTTTTGCGAAATCATCTTTCAACATCTGCCGATTTTGCACAGCAAGGGCTAGTTGATGCCCGTCGTACGACCAGGAGGTTTTTGATGATCACGTACAGTGGTGGCGATGCTGTCACCGGGCGCCGGGGTCGGAATGCCTTCGGCGGTGGCG
>LMZU01000011.1 GCA_001567245.1 Microgenomates bacterium OLB23 | reverse complement strand
GAGAGGCGGAAGTTGCCGACGACGTCGAGACGTTCGCCTGGTGAGGTGGAGGCGATGCCAAGATTTCCTCCTGTGGTTACCCTCATTTTTTCGCTTCCATTAACTGAAAATGTGATCTGGCTCGAATCGTTTGTATCTAATTCCAATCCTGTAACACCTGTAAGGATTCCGGAGATGCGTTGTCCGCCAGTAATATCAAGCTTTTCAAGAGGATTAGAATTGTTTATACCCACGTTGCCAGATTGGTTCAGTTTAAAAATAGTATTTCCTACACGCTGAATATCGATATAACTGCGTGTTGCATCTTCTGAGTTAATTGCGAGATAAGTGCCATCTGCGTCGCCACTTGCAAAATCATTACCTGAGCCTGCCCAGTTTCCATGTCCTAGCGAAATAAGACCAAAGTTAGCTGAGGCAGTTGGTGTTCCAGAAACAGTTAGTTTGCCGTTGGGACTTGTCGTACCTATTCCCAAATTTCCAGACGTAGTGTCAATATTTATATTAGCCGTACTGAGCGAATTAGTACCCCCAATCGAAAAGTACCCATCGGTAGAAACTAAGAAGTTAGCAGTATCATTGTCTCTAATATCAATTCTTGCAATATTATCCGAACTGCGGAAGGTGGCAATCCCATCTGTGGTACCCGCATTGACATCGAGTTTCTGTTGCGGATTTGTGCTGCCAATACCAAAATTGCCACTTTGTAGAATTGTTGCCGCTACAGCACCTGTTGGGCTGAAAGTGATAGCCCCTGTTCCTGTTGCGCCAAGGTTGAGTGTTTGCAGGGAAGTAGTAGCAAGCGTACCATCTGCCGTTAGGTAGATGCCACCACTAGCACCAGCCGAAACCGAAGCGGTTGGTGTGCCAGAATCAACATTAAGGAACGCAAACTTTGCTGAGCTTGTCGCAGTACCACCAATGAGTAAATCAAGAGTAGAGTTTTTGGGGTAGAGGGCGCCATTAGCAATATCCCAGTCGTCACTCGTTGTTATGAGCGTGTTGGGGTCAGTCCAACTTAATGTGCCACTACCATTTGTAGACAAAACGTACCCATTACTCTGTGATGCCGGCCAGGTGTAGGTGAGGGAGTTGAAGGTAGTGGTGCCGGTGAGGCGGAAGTTGCCGACGACGTCGAGTTTTTCTCCTGGAGTGGTGCTGCCAATACCTACATTGCCTGCTGTTGGCTGCAACAACACATAACTTGATGTGCGAGTTGCATTACTGGTTCCTTGCAGTGTCAAATCATCATTTGCAGCTGCGCCGCCATTTAACGTAGCATTAGAACCTAAGGTCAATGTTGTCGTAGATCCCATCGTTAATGATGAGCCAGTAGTAAATGTGTCCAAGCTGCTGGCGGTCAATGATGTGGTGCCCGAGAGAGTTGTAGTTGTATTTGTTAGAGTTGTAGTAGCACCAAGTGAGATGCGTGTCGTATCTCCTGAGTCGGTGATATCATTACCTCGTACTCTAATATCACCATTTACATCGAGCAATTGAGTTGGGCTTGATGTTCCTATTCCTAGATTTCCATCGAATCTAAGTCTCATTCTCTCAACACCTGCTACGGTCCAGTAGAAATCATTCCCGTTTCTGCCAAATCTGTAAGCACTCGAGTTAAAATCTATTAGTCCAGACGTTGGTGTGAGCATTATCCCACCGTTAACTGTTAATTTTGAAGTTGCTGCTGTCGTCCCAATTCCAACATTTCTACTTGGGTTGATAATCACATCACCGGTAGTGGTACTATCACCGAGAGTCAGATTTTGCAGGGCAGTAGTGGCTAGTTTGCCACCAGCAGTCAGGTACGTACCACCAGCAGCACCAGCCGAAACCGAAGCGGTTGGTGTACCAGAATCAACATTAAGGAACGCAAACTTTGCTGAGCTGGTAGCGGTGCCACCAATCAATAAATCTCGAGTAGAATTGGTGGGGTAGATTGCACCGTTTGCGGTAGCCCAAATACCACTGCCAGCACTAATAGTACTAAAGTCGCTGATACAGTTGGTTTCGCCATCACCAGTACAGAATGTGGTTGCTTCCACCAAGCCATCAGACACAGCAGTGCCAAATAGTGAGATACCAGAGGAAACAAACACATCACCCACCACATCTAATGCTGCGGCAGGTGATAGCGAGCCGATGCCGATATTGCCATTGTCGTTGATTACCACTTCGGCAGTTGTATCACCATCGGGATCGAAGCCGAGGTAATTGCTGCCAGTGCTGTAGCCAATAATTGCTTCATTTCCCGAGTCACCAATATGCAGACTTGAACCCTTCACATATAAAGAATCCCAACGTACTGCATCGGAACCAAGGTTGCTAGCGCCATCAGCGGCAGGTAGTAGATCATCGCTCAGGATAAAATCCGAACCGTCCCAGCGCAGGTACTCACTGGTTCCATTGTCGAAGTACAGATAGTTAGCTAGCTCAATTTCACCAACAACATCTAGTTTTTGCGAAGGCGTCAGCGTGTTGATACCGATATTGCCATTGGTGGTATTGATATTCAAATTATTAGCAGAAAGTGAAGAGCTGCCTCCCAGTGATAAATAGCTATCCTTTACCAAGAAGACACCAGTCGTGTCATTATCCTGTAAATCAAACCAAGCAGTGTCATCGCTACTGCGTAGTGTTGCCACAGAATCAGTGGTGCCGGCATTGGCATGCAACAGTTGGGCAGGAGCAGTGGTACCAAGTCCTAAGTTACCGGCATTGGTGAGCGTCAGGCGGTTAGTGCCGGAGGCAGAGGCAGCAAAAATATCTTGATTTTCAAGTTGGTTGAGTATCAATGCGGCTCGTCCTGTAGGGGCAGATGAACTTGTTTGAATTCTTTGGGGTAAAAACAACGCAAACTCTCGACTACTTGGCGACAAATCTGTTGTATTTATCTGGAATACTGTTCGTGCCCATGTTGGATTAAAGTTAACGCGATCAGCATACAAAGTGAGGACTTCATTAGTCGAAGCAAGTTTGTGTACGTAGCCAGCAGAATTAGAACCAAAAACGATGCCTTCATTATCGTCTCTAGTGCGGAATTCATGAAATGCATAGATACTATTACCTTGCAATTGAAGATATGGATTCCATGCTGCAGATTCATATACTTGAATTTGCGGGCGTGGACCACTAGCAGCACTTTGGGCAAATCGCATCCAGTTAGCAATTTCAAATGGAGCACCCCCAGTGCCGTTATTCGCAGGTGCTTTGATTTCTAAAAACGAATCAATCGATGTCGTCCCAATTCCGACATTTCCACTTGGGTTGATGATAACATCTCTTGTAGTGGTACTGTCACCTAGGGTGAGATTCTGCAGGGCAGTGGTAGCCAGTTTGCCGCCTGCGGTCAGGTATGTACCGCCACTGGCTCCAGCAGAAACCGAAGCAGTAGGTGTTCCAGAGTCAACATTGAGCACAGCAAACTTAGCAGAGCTTGTAGCGGTGCCACCAATCAGCAAATCAAGGGTTGCGTTCTTGGGGTAGAGCGTACCATTGGCGCTGTCCCACAAGTTTGTTCCACCTGCCAAAACAGCTGGATCTGACCAGGAAAGTGTACCACTGCCATTTGTAGACAAAACGTACCCATTTGTTTGTGAGGCAGGCCAGGTGTAGGTGAGGGAGTTGAAGGTGGTGGTACCAGAGAGGCGGAAGTTGCCGACGACGTCGAGACGTTCGCCTGGTGAGGTGGAGGCGATGCCAAGATTTCCTCCTGTGGTTACCCTCATTTTTTCGCTTCCATTAACTGAAAATGTGATCTGGC
>LMZU01000010.1 GCA_001567245.1 Microgenomates bacterium OLB23 | reverse complement strand
GGCCCACGAAGGCCCCCACGCCGCCCAGAAGACCCATCTGACCACAATCCAGAGTTTGGAGAGGCATCTGATGAAGAAGAAGAAATTGAGCGATATTTAAACGATCATTATCGTCGAATCAAAAAAAAGTATGACAAGGACACTGGTCAGGTTGTTCCAAGTAATGAAAGATGGCTGGACATAGAAAAGCGCAGGATAGATGGAGGCGGATACATGGGAATGACTCCCGAATATCAGAAGAGTTTGCTTGGTATTGCTATTGGTAATCAAATTGATTTAACGCGTTCACAACGAGTAGTTATCCGTGCTTTTGACGGTGCTGAGGAATTTAAAACATATTTTCAAGCAAGAAGAGACATGATTTCAGACAAGTTAAGAGCTGAGGGAAAGTTGGGCGCTGATGAATCTGTATCAATAAACGATGTATATAAGGCAGTAAGCAGCGATGTCAAAGATATAGTGCGTGAGCTTTTATCAAATTTAAGTGGTACGGTTGACCAGGCTAATTCAAAAGAGTCACGCTACATAGATCAACTTATTGATCGTATATCTCGTAACATTCGTACAGAAATAACAGGTGATACAGACATGGATATACCAGGCACTATTCACCTAGATGGCACCGATGCATTTTTGCCATCAGAGATCGCAACATCAAGTAATCGTGGAAAAGAGGAGTATCTTCTCTCGGGAGGAATGATGGAGTATTTGGTTCCGCGTAACGTAAGGGTATCTTTGAGTGAAGCGCTTGTTGATGATTTAGGTACTACATTGGCCAAATTGAAAAAAATTACCTTTGGCTTTAATAATGCGCGTGCGGGGGCATATAGTTTGAGCAGTCACGAAGAGCTTGCAGAACTCATAAAAAAAAGACGGGGTTAAACCTGCCGATATTGTATGGGCGTTCAAAAAAGAAGATGACATTAACTTGGCATATAACTTGTTTATACAAAGCTTGCAGCAGCTAAAAGCGCAAACCGGTCGCACAATTACGCAACGCTATGGTGCTATGTCAAAGGCAAAGGGTCTTACAGAGGCAGAGTACAGAGCATGGATTCAGCTTTTATCACTCGATGACAGCTATCGTGAAGCAGAAGCAGGTTTTAGCTCAGCACGCAGCAATGGTAATACAACAGAGCAAAAACGGCAAAAAAAAGCCATGGACCGCATTGAGAATCGCAAGTTGCGGGCAATTAAAATGGCAAGTGGTATTGCGTGGGGGCACAGTCGAGAGGCATGGGGTGTGTTATTAGATGCAAAACTACTCGTAAAACGAGAAGGATCGGGTAAAAAAGATGATCCATATGGATTTAAACAACATTATGGTGGTTCACAATCGTCAGGTATCGAAAAAATGCTTGCAGAGCTTCATCCTGTTATTAATGATGAGCGTTGGGGTAGAGATAAAAATTGCTCCTATATGGATGACCTACCAACCACGCGACTTAGAGGCAGCACAAACAGGCTGGAAGCGAAAAAGAAGACTATTCGCATACACGCTTATATGACCTGTACGAAAAACACAACAAAGCTTTTTATGCAGGTAGAACCGACGATCTAGCCGATTTTGACGATGAATATGTAACAGTGCACGAGTTTGCAAATGTGACTTCGTTACATATGTTGCGTAGAGAGGGTTGGCGCTTGCGACAATACGAGCTATACAGAGATAAATATGCTAAAGAAGCAGAAAACAGAGGCTATTCTGGAGAAGAAAAACATGACTATGTAATAAAACGTCTTATGGTTCGCGGTGGTCCCAGGCTTGTCAAAATGTATATCGACGGCAATGTAGAAAAAATGATAGAGGTTGACACAGATAAAAGCACAGAAGTAAAGAAAATAAGAAAAAGTATACATAAGGGTGAACATGTTGAACACACAGAAGAAGCTACCGGTCGAGAATTTCCATGGCAGGCAAAAGCAATGGCCGAAGCACGAGCTGCCAAAAAGCAAGCTCTAGAGCGATATTACGAAAAGTACATTTTCGAAGATCTTTCTCGTCGTTTTGCAACGAGTCTTATAGGGTTTGAGCAACCTCGCTACATGCCAAGCGGCGAAAAAACCCTCTACTCTGTGCTTAATTCGTTTCTAGAAAAAGAAGATTCTCTTGTACACCTGCCACCGCACGTGTTGCAAACAGAGGTAATACCCTATTTTTATAGATGCAATACATACAATTGAACGTCATAGATGGGAGGATCAAGCAAAGAGCAAAACAGGTTCAGAAGACGATCAAATTAAGCGTATTCTAGAGAAACCCAAAGACATAGCACCAGAAGATTTTGATGACCCAAAAATTAAAGAAAAACTTAGAATGCATTACAGACTCAATGCTGCACGTATGGGTGAAATATCCGAAAAGAAGTATTCTCTAAGTAGTAACAATGATTTAGATGCTGGTTTTGATGAGTACTATAAAAGTCTTAAAAAATTTCATAAAACACTTATCGCAGAGAGAGATAGAAGTGATAGATATAACAGAGTGGGCGGTAGAAACAAGAGAAAAGAATCGCTTGCAAAACGATATGCGCACATGTTGGCTATAGATCAGGGTGGTATAAACCAAGCTTTAGGAGGTTCTTACTTTGACTTTTCGCTTGAAATTCAACAAGGCGGTGTCGATGCAGTGAACAGACTTAGTAGTGATGTAACAAAGTCAAAGAAGATGACCGAAGCATGGGCCGAACTTACCGGCGACGGTGGTGCCTTGGAAAAGTTTGCTATGGCTGGCGCCGCTGATGAAGATGAAATAAAACACGGTGCTGAACATATTGCTGAAGCAATAGAAAAGGTTGCCGAAGTTCCCCATTCGTTTAGCCCCGAAATGGGGCACGAATACAAGCTACGACATGAAATTTTTGGGCGAGGGTGTTTGCTAAGCCCGATGTATTTAGAGGCGGGTTGGGCCCCTATCACGAATTTAACTGGAAGCTGGCAAGCGGTGGTCAAACCACTCTTTTTTCTGAATATTATCAAAGAGTACTTGGTAGAAGAGGGGTGACATCACTTGATGGAGATCAGCTGCGCATTTTTTTGAATGCCTGTGAAGAAAAGCTTTTGCTCCCGGCTAAAAAGTTTGAGGCGGTGTCATACGAAAGCGTTGAGAGTATGAATGTAGCAAGACGCGGGCTGCGAAGGTTAGAAGATGGACTAAGGTTTGTACCATTGGTTGGCCCCACATTAAGAGGTACACTGCGTGCGCTTACCAGTAGTGTTTCTGAGAGGCGTGCAAACCACTTTCATGCACACCATTGGTATCAAGATTTAGCCCTGCGCGAATTGCGCGCACGAAAGAGAGACATTGTAAAAGAAAAGGCAATATCTATAGACAGCTTTTTAGCCGCTGGTGCACTGCTCTTTGGATTCGCAAAGTCGGCATCAAAAATTGACAGCGCATTTAGCGGGGGTGGAGGTGGTGGAAAAAAAAGTGGCGGTCACGGTCACTAGCCCCTAACTTTTTGGTATAGTATTGGTATGGTGCGCAATATCATATTTGCAAGTGTGTTTGTAATTATTCTTCTCACCTTTCCTGCACATACACAGGCAATCTTTGGTACACAAATAGACATTGGCAGGTCGCTGCCTATGGTTAATTGTGGTGTTGCGGGTTCTGTATCTAACCCAAAAGCAGCTCAGTGCTGTTATTTTGCTCCCATTACCTCAATAAAAAAGGCACCATGGATACTTGAAAACCTTCCTGGGCTGGGCTTAATACCTATTTTCCCCAATCCCTTTAAATTTTGGAACAATACCCGAGAAAACATTTTAGAGCTGCAGGCCAGTACTGCTGCAAAGGCACCATGTGTAGTGGGGGTGCCTAAACCCGAGGGTATATCGCCCGCTGACCCGTCGTGTCGATGTGTAGAGCGTGCCGACCCATCTCGAGACAACCTTATGGCTTTGTGCACGGAGCGGTTTGATCCAGACCGTAGAGGAGAAGGGCTATCTTTTAGCTCTGCAGAGATAGCACGCATTGAGCGCGAGCGAGAGCAATGCATAAAGTGCGGGTCAGAAAACGGCTATTATAGCTCTATTGGCTGTGTACGCTTTGACGTTGCTGATTTTATGACCAAATGGGTATTTGGGTTAGGCGTTAGCATCGCAGGGCTTTTTGCGCTTGGGTGCATTATTGTAGCAGCAATTAAAATGCAGCTTTCTCAAGGTCAGGCCGAAACAGTGCAGCAATCTCGTGAAAACATGACATCTTGTATTTTAGGATTACTGCTGATTATCTTCTCAGTATTCATACTTAACTTTGTAGGGATAACAATACTTCCAGGATTGTTGTTTTAGTGAGAAGGGCTTGATGTGTGCTTAGCAACATATGCCTTTTTCAGTGCTTGCCAGGGTCGTAGTCCTTTGGATTCCTTCATTTCTTTCATAAAGGCAAAGCCAGCGTGGGTAGTCACCAATGGCTTTGCGGCCAGTGGTCCTTTAAATAACACGCCTGGGTTCAATGCAGGTACAGAAATACTCTGTGTATTTAACTTTTCTTTTATACC
This sequence comes from Microgenomates bacterium OLB23, assembly GCA_001567245.1. GTDB lineage: Bacteria > Patescibacteriota > Microgenomatia > UBA1406 > HO2-37-13b > OLB23. Next base: position 6,376 of record LMZU01000010.1, on the reverse strand, counting down.
CTTTACTAGCTCAGGTGTCATAAATAAAATACCAAAGCTAACTATGATACCTAAGCCTTCGGGGTTAATTGCAGATACAAACGGCAGGCCCAATGCCTGCCCATTAGAAATAGCATTGCTGAAAGCACCACTTAACAGGAATATAAGGAGAATAAGTGGAAAGGTAAGCAGCTCTACAAACAGTGTTTGTACCCACGGAATAAATACATTAGACCCAGGTAAGGCCTCGGTAACCAGTAATAAGGGCGAGAGCATTACATAAAACAATACCTTAATATATGCAGCAAAGCTTAATGCAAACAATTGAATCGCCACGTAGGCTGCGGTGGCAAGGAAAAAAACCCCCAAGACCCAGATAGCAAGGAGTCCTCCAAGCTTATACAATGCATTCCATACAATAAACATGGCAACAACACTAATAATAAAAGGAATAACCTGTGTTTGTAAGGGGGTTGTAAAATAATCCTTCAAAAATTTATAAAATGAAATAGTCCCAGATATAGCAAGTAGAGTGCCTGTAAAGAACATAAGTATGTCTCTGTAAACATCACCAAAGATGCCGTATACCGCATAAGGCAAATCATGAACAATTCTTATTACACCAGTAATAAACCCTAGTGGGTGACCTTCAAAATTCCCCACACTAAGGTGGAATAGATCAAGTGTTCCAGGGCTAACATAACGATCAAGCATTGATGAAAGCGAAAGATTTGGGCTTACCAAAGGCCCAAAAATAACAATGATCATTCCGGATAAAATGTACATTACATCTATAAGCAATCCGGCAATTGCAAAAGAAAAATGGATGAGCAACATAGCTATTATAATTTTAGGCAGAGCCGTTTCGAGCTTTATTTCGCTGTGAGGGTCCATTTTTCCTCTAAACATAATCATAAATCCACTAAAAATAACAGCGAGAGCGATTATTAAAAATGCAATATCGCGAAGCTTTTTCCATATTTGCATGAATGGTGCAAGCCCCGCAAACCCAAGGCCTTCTGCTGCCATATGACTTGGGAATAAAGCCAGCCCCATCGAGCACAGTCCATGCGTAATACGACGTTGATGCAGGTGGGTTAGTATATGGCGTTGCCATAAGAAGCCCCATTTTACCCACTACGCTGTTGTCAAAGTGCTCTTTTGATATTTCATGCACATTGTCATCACAAGCCATGCCAAAACCCCCACAAAACACAAGCCTAGAGGCATCTATGATTTTTTTCTCTTTTTCGTCTTTTGGTGTGTATGAGTTATAGAATGTCAAAAAATCCTGCTGCTGCTTGATAAGTTTTTTTTCCGGAGCTTCAACAGGTATTTTAGAGGGAGACGTAAGTTGGGCAAACAAAGCAATAGTGCCAAACAAAACTAGTCCCATAATTATGGAATGTTTTAGGTTTGTGGCAGCGGCAGTCACATATGAGAGTATCTTCAACATCTCTCTCATTCTAAATAAATCTATGAGGCTCTGCAAGCGTTATCGATATTCAATAAGCAGCCCTGCTATTTGTGGTGAAGTAAGACCTAATTCGGTAAGCCATTCGGTAAGTTTGCTACGAGCTGTGGGGGTATCTTGTCCCTTAAGGGTTACGGTGAAGGCAAAATCTGGATTACCTTCGATGCGTGCAACCCCTTCTATACGAAAGTACTGGTTTTCAAATGGCACTTTGTTGTAAACAAATATGTCGGGATTGCTGGTTTTTTGTTCTTCTATGGCAATATCTCTAAAATCAGCCGGGCCAGACTCGACGTTTTCAACCTTAGGCGAGGTAAGGGGGTTGTTGATTTGGCCATCAATAGTACGGTTAACGGGTGAGTTTTTGTCTAGCTCATTTGCGTTTCGACTTGAGCGCAGCAGCGTAAACAAAAAAACACCAATAAGAATGAGTAATATGCTACCTGCGATGAGTAGCATGGTTACAGTTATTCGTGTATGTTGCATGTAGTGTTATTTTAATTCTTTCGTAAAAAACAATCTAGGTTGCGATTAGCAATTTCGTTGGCTGTAGTATATGTTGTGTGTTCAACGCAACCAGGACACCCGTTGTTTGCTTCAACAACTGTCATACTACCCGCTGTGCTTGAAATAACATAAGCCACATGACCAAAAGGTACAGAGTTGCTTGCTCCCCATACGACAATGTCGTTAGGGCGTGGCTGTGTTGTGCCGGCTGGTATGCTTTGATAATCACCGGTGCTTTTGCATCTGCTTAATGCATCGCCTCCCGGACCGTTGTATGTACGCCCAGTTGCAGCTGCTACTGCTGCTTCAGAAAAGCCAACACATTGCAGATGGTTATAACCCACCCTGCTGCCTCCCCTTATTTGTGAGGCGCCCAAGTTTTGTGCGCTATATTTAATTTCTAGCTGTGCCATGGCATCATTATTGGTGCCCATATTCCCTACAGCACAGTTGGTTACATTGTGCTGGGTTACTGCCGGTCTACTTTTGTATGAGCACCTGCCTATAAGATAGTTGGTCATACCAAATGCTTTTTGTGCATCTGCATCTGCAGGCTGCGGTTTAGGCTCTGGAGGTTGAGGGTTTTCACCACCACCTGGCCCCTGCGGGGGTTTAACGGGTGGTACCGGATCGGTAATACTAGTGCCAACCTTACATTCTTCTTCGCAAAACGAGCCTGCACCCCAACTGCACTGCACGCCGCTTCCTGGTGCGGCACAAACACCATGTTTATGACAAATTTTAGTGCCGGGTTGTCCACCAGTTGTGCAGGCCTCTCTATATGCTTCACTACAACCCTCACCTGCTCGTTGGCATACGTCACCGGGTTGTGGGTTGCCGCCAACTGGCGGATCATTAGGACCTGGGTTAGCACTGTCGTCAGGTATATCTCCATCTTTATCAAACATAGATAACAGCGTTTGCAGCAGAGTATTAATAAGTTGAGAAATTTCTTCGGGGTTAGCGCCATAAGAATTAACACTAGCTCCCAAATCTTTTGTGCAAGGCACATTGGTAGAATGGATGTTTTGCGAAATAGGCTGCCCATCGCGTTGAATGTTAATTTCTACCCTTCCACAATTAACACTTTGATGACTAATTTTTGTAATAGTCTCTTTAGAATTAAGGGTGATGGTGCCGGTGCCTAGCTTGTAAAAAAAATCACTAGAGTTTGATTGATTGCAACCAACATTAGAGTCATGCTTAAGACACCAGTTTGCAGTATAGGTTAATGCAACAGGATTTTTTGGGTTTTGATCTATGAGCCCAATAAGCTTCCACTCCCATACGCCGTTTGTTGCTAATGGGTCTTGCATGTTTACTGCTGTAATACTGAGTGCTTCATCGGCTGCTTTCGAACCAGGGAGGTTTTGCTGTACAAATACCAGCAAAGAAATAGCAATGCTTATGAAAAAAATAACGATAAAAGGGAAGGCTACTCTTAAAATGCGTTTATTATCCATGACTGCCATCATTATACGCTACGCTGCTTTTTTTTGCCCAATACGAATTTGCTTCGTATAAGCTTTCAAAGGTTCCCGCGTCAATCCAAAACCCCAGCTCGGCCCAGCGAAGCTGGCCCTTTTGAATGTAGAAGTTGTTGACGTCGGTTATTTCTAGTTCGCCGCGCTTTGAGGGCTCGCATTGGCGAATAAAGTTAAACACCTGATCATCGTAAATATAGAGCCCGGTAACAGCAAAATCAGATGGAGGGTTTTCGGGCTTTTCAATGATCTCCGCAATTTTTGAGGCATCGTTGGGGTCAAAGCGCGGTACTCCAAAGCGCTCTGGGCTTTTAACTTTATGCAAAAAATCATTGCCCCTTCGTTAAAAGAGCTAACTGCAGCAGAAATATCTTCATCGGTGGTATTATCACCAAGAATAACTGCGAGCGGTTCGCCGTCTGCAAAGTCTTCGGCGAGCGCGAGCGCATCGGCAATGCCGCCCTTCGGGTTTTCTTGATATGCATACTCTAAATGGTTAAGGCCAAGCTCCTTTCCATTTTTTAACACTCCAATAAAATGCCCTGCGTGTGGCCCAGAAGTAATAATGAGTACGTCTTTAATACCTGCATTTACCAATGTTTGAATAGGGTAAAAAATCATTGGCTTGTCGTATACAGGCAAGAGATGCTTGTTGGTTGCGTAAGTAAGTGGATACAATCGCGTTGCTAAGCCGCCAGCCAGAATAACACCTTTCATATAGTGAATTTATACTAGTAACGAACGGAGCAAAAGCATAGCTAAAGCTCCAATTAAGATATATTCTAACACAACCTTGAGGTGCAGTGACTGATCACGCGCATGATGCATTATGCCCCACGCAATATAGTAAGCAACAAAAAAGAACGAAATAATAAGCTGCTTACTGTGTTCTCCTTTAAACAACGACAGAAAAATTAAATAACAAATGGCAGAGAATACAAGTAAACAATACTCTACCAAATGGTGAGCAATATCAGATTCTATTTTTTTTAATAATGACCAGCGTTTCATTGTTATAACACTACGCCTAGGCGCACAATTAATAATGCAAGAGCTATTGAGCCAAGGAAAACCCAATGAGCTAAGTTTTTACCAGAAACACGGACTAATTTTAATCGTACTGCAACAAACAGGTCAACAGCCAGTATAAAAAGCAGCAGCGCAATAATCATAAACGATGAGTTAAACGAAAACGCCTCTGCACTAACAATAGTCTGTTTTTCTTCAGACTTAATACCCTCTATTGGTTTTTGTTCTAATACTTTGTTCAAATCTTTTTCTCGTACTGCTTGTGGTGGTGGTGATGTTGTTGCTTCAGGTTCTTCTGCAGCCTGAACTTGTGCGACCAAATTGTTGTTAGCAGGTGTACCAAACATTTGTACAACAAGTGTGGTTTCTTCATTTTTGCAGCAATCCATTCATAACACAAAAACCCACATCGTTATAGTCGCTGCGCAAAAATATTTGCCCTGTGGGTAGGAGAATTCATCCACCCATCAACAACAGAATCACTGAACAAAAAAACCCTGTGCAAGGTTTTCTCCAGCAAGTTCGTAGCTATACCCGGCCTGCTTAATAAAAATGCCATGGAGCAGTACCATCGGTTGGTCTATAGTGTGCCCAATAGTTGTAGGTAAACATATCTTGACCTTTATTGCACGCGGCGCGGGCAAGCCGGTCGTTGTATTGCAGTGGTGATAATCCATTTCGAGTACGTTCTTCGTTAGTTCGCGAGAGTAGTTTTTCTATAGTAATGTCGGTAGCGTAACCAAGTAATTTGCCGGGCCATACATACCCGATAGTATTAATGGTTACTCCAATCATTAAAAAGAACAAAAGCATGTCTAAGTGCAGTCCTCTTGCTCTAAAGTTGTTGTGTTCCGATGGAACTAAGTAATGATGGATAAGTTTGTGTATATGTTTCATAACCACAAGTATCTATTTACTATATCACATTGATCAAGGCCTTTTGCGACCCGCAAAGTACCGGCGAATTATTATGAGTGCCAAAATAATACCAACTGCATCTATAAGCACATCTCTTATGGTGCCACTACGGGTAGGAACGTATACTTGGTGCAACTCGTCTGAAACCGCATATAGTACGGCGAGTACTGCAGACCATCTTATAGTGCGTGTCAACTTTTGTGCAACTGTGTTATACAAGGCATAGAATATAAGCGTTGCTAGCACTCCGTATTCAATCATGTGGAGCATTTTAAATATCAAAAAATCTTCAATAGGTTCGCCGGTGGCAGTGAAACGAGGCTGTGATGATAGGTGAAAAATTAACAGCATGCAGCTTAAAGCTGGTAACCAATACAAAACCTTCTTGCTCATTAAATTGCAACAGTTATGCGCTTAATCGAATACGCTTTACGATAAGGTATACCAAAAAAACAACCTGAATTAAAGAAAAAACAGCAATGAGAATAAGAGTGGTGGTATGGGGTTGAGTTTTAATGACATTAAAAGGTTTTTGTTGTGGTAATGGTTTACTTAGTGCAATAGTACTGGTCAGCGTGGGGGTTTGGTGTGTATTGCTGTGTTTGACTGCAAAATGTAGGGGAGCAGTTTTTTTGAGCATGAGTAACATAAGGAGACATGGTGGCAATGTTTTTAGTAGTAAGGGGTGTGGCCTGCGGGGGTGTAGTCTGCGGTTGTGTGGGGCTAATAACTACATAAGTGTCTTGCTCGCTGCAAAGATTGTGAGTTCCTTCTGTGGGCAGCGCATTGAAAATCCAAATATCGTCACAGCGTGCGTAGCTTGTGCCTTGTTCAAGAGTGGTATAGGTAAGAGTTTCAACAATAAGTGAATCTTTTTCGAGTATGATAGTGTCGCCACTGTTGTTAAGAACTGCCGAAGCAGTCGCAATAGCATACCCATGGGGCTCAATAGACTGAGTATTTAGTTTAAGATTTTTGGCAGTTT
>LMZU01000009.1 GCA_001567245.1 Microgenomates bacterium OLB23 | reverse complement strand
GCTAAGGCCGGATGCGCTGGTCGAGGTGCCCCGGGTGGCTTGCGCCACCCGGCTCCCGCCCAGACCTCAACTCTCTCCGCTTTTCTTTTGCACATATATAATGTGCGCAGAAGAAAAAGTTCAAACAATATGACAGCATCACTTGCAGAACTTGGTATAGATCCAAGAACAATCGGTATAGTTCATCAAGAAGCTCAATATGAAAATGAAGCAGGCGTTCCTGTTGTGGCTCATACTGAAGTTGCAGAGGCTGAGCTAACTCTTACTCCCTATCAAATCCTTGAACAAGGTTTTATTGACAGCGCCAATGGTGATGGCTTAATACGTATCAAAAAGAAACGAGAAACTGGTCGCAAAGTCCAGGTGCTTACCAATGAAGCAAAAGATCTTTCTGAAGCCTTTGTTGACGCTCTATGTGGACCAAATCTTGAAGGTCTCGACCAAGAAAACCTGATAGCACAAGTTGATGAATATTATCATCGGTTAGTCGACAGCGGCTACAACAAAACTGCCGCTTATAGAATAAAGCAATCTGCAAATTTCAAGATTCAAAATCGTATATATCTCCAAAATATACTCGCTGAGCAACTTGCGACAAAGCAAGCAGTTACTTCATCTATAGTTGAAGGCACTTCTAGGTTTGGCCGTCTTAAAGAAATTGGTCGCGGCCTTATGACTGCTGCTTCTTTAGGTGTTGCGCTTCTCGGGCTTACACGCCTTACCCAAGCAAAAGAAGATCTGCCCGTTGCTAACTTTGCAGCACCTACACCAATTGTTATGGATTATCGCGCACACCTAGCTAATGAATTAGATCAAATCAATGCTGAACAACGATACTTTAGCTCACTCCCATATGCAACAGTTACAGCGAATGCTCCTGAGTATTCTGTTGCACAAACAGGTACCAACAACCCAGAAGCTCCAGATCTTGAGATTATGCAGGGTAGCATGACGCTCTCATTTACCTATCCTGATGGTAGTACATATACGTATGGTCAACAGGTTGGTATTGAAGACAAACAAGATTTTAATGATGTCGAACTAGATGAAGACTAGCACCCAAAACGATCAATGGCTTACGCATTGTAGAAACAGAAGGTACCCCTATCGTACATGGTCACGAAACTTGGTTTCAACAAGAAGGGCCATTCGCTAATTTGTCAGATAAGGCAAAAGCTGTCGGTGATGCAAACTTAGCACAACTGAATGGTACGAAAATAGATCTTAAGGATGAACAAGGCCAATTATTTAATGGTCTCGTCACACATATACAATTGCTTTCTAAAGAAGATGCAAATCCTGTGTATTACCAGACTCGCGCCATAAGAGATTTAAATGGCTATCACATACTCACATGTCATAGACAAGATCTACATGGCGATACAAATCAATGGCTCTGGATTACTGTTGAAAAACTTCCAGATCATCTTGAGGTACTTACTGGCTATGGCCTAGATATCGTCGCTCCGAAAGGCACTTTTAGCCCACTTCCACGGTAACATGCTATACTGGTGGGTATGAAATTTACCCGTCGATCTATCGTCGTCTTCGGATCCTTGCTTATTCTCCTAATTTTTCTCGTTGGATTCCGCCTCGGTCGTACTATCGAAAGTGCAGACAAAAATTTTGTACCACCTACCAAAGCACCTACTCCAAGCCAAGCCGTAAGCCCAACCAATGTTCCACTAGAACTCAAAACCTTTACGCATCCATGCGGCGTCTCATTTAGTTATCCTGCAAGCATGCAAGAAAGCAAGCAAGCAAGCAAACAAACACGCTTGCAAGATGGCACACAATCGATTGAGATCGAGTGTGAAAAAATAGCCTCAAATTCGGGGAATGTTGTTGCCGATGTTGACACGATTACACCAACTCCTAGTGGAGACGCGTTAATGATGTGGCAAGTGCGTAATACCAATACACGACAAATTGTATCGTTTAATGTTTCAGAAAATCTTGTGGAGCTCGTACTCAAAACACTGAAGCTGCTATAATTACAACGATGACTACAGACGAAAAAATACAGCTCATTGAGCAGGTCGGCGAAGAAATTACAACAACCGATGACCTGCGCGCACTGCTAGAAAGCGGCAAGCCGCTTATTGCATATGATGGTTTTGAGCCATCTGGGCAAATTCATATAGCACAGGGCATTCTGCGTGCTATAAACATCAACAAAATGATCAAAGCCGGCTTTACCTTTAAAATGCTCGTGGCCGACTGGCATGCTTACCTCAATAACAAACTAGGCGGTGACATTAATAAAATTCAAACCACGGGTAAATATTTTATTGAGGTTTGGCGAGCATGCGGCATGGACCTTGACCATGTAGAGTTTATCTGGTCAAGCGACATGGTACACAAGCCAGACTATTGGGAACTTGTCATGAAGGTGTCTACCCATGTAAGTCTTAATCGTGTGCTGCGTACAACGCAAATCATGGGTCGCGACGATAAAGATGCCCTTACGGCAGCTCAAATTTTGTACCCAATAATGCAAACAGCAGATATTTTTACCCTTGGAGCGCATGCAACACAACTAGGCATGGATCAGCGCAAGGTAAACATGTTAGCTCGACAAATCGGTGAAGAGGTGGGCTACTACAAACCAGTGGTCATAAGCAACCATATGCTTTTAGGTCTAGACAAACCGGCCTCTGACATAACCGACACTAAAGAACGAGCTATAGCCCTTAAAATGTCTAAGTCAAAACCAGACACTGCCATATTCATGACCGATACCCAAGAAGATATTGAGCGTAAAATTACCAAAGCATGGTGTCCCGAAGGCATTGTCGATGAAAATCCAATTCTTGAGTACTGCAAATATATTTTGTTCGAAAAATTCCCATCGCTTACCATTAATAGACCCGAAAAGTTTGGAGGAGCCATAACTTTTACTAGCTATACCGAGCTTGAGCAAGCATTTGTACATAAAGATGTACACCCTATGGATCTTAAAATGACTGTAATTGCCTTACTCGATCAACTCCTTGAGCCAGTAAGAAGACACTTTAAAGAAAACGCAGAAGCGAAGGCATTGCTCGAAGAAGTAACCTCTTATAAGGTAACCCGCTAATTGCATGTATGAGCACAAAATTAAGCTCACCTACTTTGGCAGCCCAAGCTTTTCTGTTGAGCTTCTTAAAAAAAATAGTTGAAGAGGGTCAGACTATTTTTGAAGTTGTAGGAGTAGTTACTCAACCCGATAAACCAGTCGGTAGAAAGCACATTGTGACAGCCTGCCCCGTAAAGACATACGCAATTGCTCATGGAATAAAAGTAATGGATATTAAAAATCCCGAGCTTCCTCAGCTACTTGCATCATGCGATATAGGTCTCGTATTTGCCTTTGGAGAAATTATTAGACCAGAGCTTCTTAGAGCCTCAAAGCATGGACTATGGAACATACACCCTTCGGCGCTTCCCCTGTATCGGGGACCTGCTCCGGTAGCAATGCCCCTCATACTGGGCGAGTCAGAATGTTCTATAAGCCTAATCCAACTTGATGAGATATTGGATCATGGACCAATAATCGCCCAAAAACCTATCAAAATTCTGCCAGAAGTTATGCACAAAGATTTACTCATAAAAATGGCCCAGATGAGTTACTATATGCTTTTTGAGAGCGTTCAAAAAATTAGAACTAATTCTATTAATCTTACTGCTCAGAAAGAGTTAAAAAAAACGTATACATATTTGTTATCACGCGAAAGCGGATATATTGCCCTCCCCATTATAAAGAAACTTTTAAACAATGAAGTATTAGATAAAAATGAAAATCCTGAGGTGATTAGAAAGTTCCTAAAAAAAAACCCGCTCGTCTCCTGGTCGCCACCACATGGCAAAATACTTTTGTGGAACATGTACAGAGCACTACACCCCTGGCCTGGTATTTGGACAGAAATTGAGATGAATAACGAAAGAAAGCGTCTTAAAATTATTGAAATGTCGTACAACAATGGAGATCCTCTAATCACAAAGATGCAAATTGAAGGCAAAAATTCTGTGCCCTTTAACTCTGGTGTATTGCACGAAGCAAATGAAATGAGCCCGTCACGATAAGATATTCCGGTTCGCCTTTTAAGACATTTCGATATGCATCTTGTGGATTGTCAAACCACTGTGGCATAAGCCCAACCTTCTCGAAGGCACTCAGCAAATCTTCCTTTCTCATAACTCTATTTGTATCTGGGTTATCCTTATTTATAAACTGGGTTAAATATATATGCTCTGCAATGGGGATTAATAGTCGTGCCATAACCTCGACATTTTTAGTCCATTTACATGAAAAAAGAACGTCCGCCTTCTTGCCTGGATACAACTCCTGAAATGTACCAACAACTGAGCCTATTTTTTCTGGATTATGTGCCACGTCGAATATTACGATCGTTTTTTTTATGGCGCCTTATCTCAAACCTCCCTGGGTTTTTTACTTTCTTTAATGCTTTCTTTACACCTTTGCTGAACTTCAGCATATCATAATCGGATCCAAGCAATGTTCGTGCTGCCGTAATTGCAACACCAGCGTTATCTGCTTGATGATTTCCTATTAACGATAATGCAATATTTGATATCTGCAAACCTTCTTCTTCCAAATATCCTCTATATGAAAATAGTGTAGATGTTTCATTAATCTTAACATCGACAACTTCAAAATCCTTTCCAAGCAAGCTTGTTCTTACACTAAGCTTTTTTGCTGTGCGCATGATAACCTCTTGAGCATCTTCTTGCTGCCTGCCCACAACAACCTTGCTATTGCTTGCTTTAATAATTCCTGCTTTATGAGCGGCTATTTCTGAGCGATTAGTACCTAATAGCCTTGCGTGATCAATACTTATCGGCCCAATAACAGACACATTGCTATCAACCACATTCGTAGCATCATATAAGCCACCAATGGCTGTTTCGATTACTGCAACATCGACAGCTTCTTTTGCGAAGCATAGCACCGCCCTAGTAGTTAGTCTCTCAAAATAAGTAATCTTGCCAATCTCTGGAATTTCAAGATCGCAAACAAAGCTCTCGACTTCCCGTTTTAACTTATTGTTTAATCTTTTACCTATCGGTGCACCATTAATCTGCAAATACTCAAGCTCGTTATATAAATATGGATTTATAAATACGCCTACCCTGAGCCCTAAAGCCTCCAATATTTGCGCGATAATTAACGTTGTAGACCCCTTGCCCGATGTGCCGGCTACATGTATTACTTTATATGAGGGCTTATATACTTCGACAAATTTGTTATACACTCTTCGCATGCGTAATAATCCTGCTTCGCCGGGATACTTTAGCATTGTGGACATAGGTTCTATTATGCTATACTTTCCTCTTCAATTTAATGAAAAAAATCTTATGCCGGAAAGAACTGGAGCAATTGTTATTAACAATGATGGAAATGTTGGCTTGTCGCCAAATGCGTTGAAGAACCCAAATATGCGTGCTATTAAGATTCCTGAAGAACCAGAAATAGAGCTTCCTTCAATCAAAGATCTTGATCCTCTACTTGCACATCAACTTGAATTCACTCTTTCTTCATATGGGGACATATTACCAGCAGAGCAACTTGATCACTTGCGAACCTTTTCAGAACGATATGTAACATCACGGCACCTACGAGGCGCAGAACTAGAAACACCCGAACTACAGACTGCACGTGAACAAAAAAGGGCATTCCATGGGGAAGAAAATCATTTCTTTATGGTTACTTGTATAGACGGTCGCAACATTCCTACGATTATGTTCACCTTTATACCTCGATCAGAAGGTGGATTTATTCGTACGCAAGCTGGAGATCTCGCGGCATTTAAGCAGCAATTCAACTCGGACGAAGTAAGACTCGACAAAAATTCTGATTTCTATACACGACTAAAAGAAATACTTACTAAATATCCAGGCGAATCAATATACTATGGCCTCGACAGTCATGTAGGGTGCGCAGCACGAGGTGGAATGGCAGATGCAGGTGGTAGTACCGCGCAGGACGGAGGTCTTTATGAAGATGTAGCTCGAAAAAAGAAAATTGCTGCAGAATTACAAAGAATAGGAGAGGAATTGAAGTCTGCTGGAGAACCTGTAGCGACAATTATTCCCGATCTCTTCTCGTTCGATCCACACAAGGGAACAATTATCATGGGTTTAAAACGATATATTAATGATGTAGATCCTGAAGTGGGTTTTAGTGAGGAAATTCGTGAGCAGCTTGCACAAGATGGTAAAATTATTGACACATGGATCTTACTTAATGATCCGATTATTGTGGCGGAATTAGAACTGCATGCTCCACATCGGGCAGATTTTCGCTCCGATTATTCTGGAAGCGTTGCAAGAAATTGGCAAGCACTTACTGATTTATATAATGAAGGAAACGGCGCTGTATATCGAATTCTGAAAGAAAAACTACATGCAATATATGATGCTGATGGTACTTTAGAAGAGGTTCTTGACCACAAAGCTAAGCTTCTAATGAAGAATCTGGTAACTCGTTGGTCTATTGGTCGCAATGAACCAGAGTGGGAATTTGATACTCATCAAGAGCGTGTTATTGCAATAACCGAAAGAGCATATGGTCCATTTATTGGAAACATTGATCATTTTCTCGTTTCTTCTTTTGAAGGCGATGCCGAAGTACTCGATAACATACAAACTGCCAATGGACTTATTCGTAGATTTCGCAGAGATAGAAGCATACCTGATAGTTCTTCAGATGTATTGCTTATTGATAATCAAGCAGTGATAAAAGATCTCATACCAAATGCAACACCACAAGAAGTAGAAACTGAATGGATAAAACTACAAAGCGTCTCTTGCAGTATTTTTTCACATATAGATTGGGACAATAGTGCCATACAGCATTATGAGCCACAACATTTGCGTCAGATCTGGTATACCGCTCTTGAGCGGGCACGTAATGAAGGATTCAGCATAGATTCTGTGGCAGCCAATAAGGTATTCAATGGTATATGGGAGGTCTTTAACAGAATGCGGGCAATGCTTGGCCATAGTGCGTTCAGCGATCATCTAAAACGAGGAAAAACAGTCGTCCTCAATTCTATAATGGACCAAAATGGACGACCTCGTATTATTGTGCCATTAATACCACACACAAACGGATCTCACCCTACTTTGGTACAATCATAAGTAGCATATGGCAATTTCACTCATTATTGTTGCTCATAACGAGGAAAAACATATTGGCGAAACAATAAGCTCAGCATATGATTTTGTTGATGAGATTGTACTTGTTGATGCAGCTTCGACCGACAATACCATCAAGACGGTCGAAGCACTTGATAAAGAGAAAAAACTGAAAGTTTTTTTCTCACGATAACCCCCCAAATTTCATAATAAATAAACAGCGCGCGCTAGAAAAAGCTACGAGCGACTGGGTACTTGAGTTAGATGCAGATGAAATTGTATCCCCAGCTCTTGCAAAAGAAATCCGCGCTGCAGCAGCATCTGATACTCCTATTGTCGCCTACTGGATGCCGCGCCTTAACCACATAATGAACAAGCCGCTTCGAAAAGGCGGGCAATACCCCGACTATACAATCCGCCTATACAAAAAAGGCCATGCCCGCTTCCCTGTAAAAACAATTCATGACCAGGTGCAAATTGATGATTTAAATACAACAAAAGCTAATATTATTGTGAATGAAAAAATTGGCATGCTCAAAGAGCCAATTTTGCACTACCCATACAAAAGCCTTGTAACATTTTTCCGCAAGTGGGCCCAATATGCAGAGTTTGACGGTGATCAATGGTATAAAGAGGGTATGCGCCCCTCACCAACGACATTTTTTAGTGTGTGTATAGCAAAGCCAATTTACTGGTTTCTGCTAACCTACATACGCCACAGAGGCTATGTAGATGGCTTTCCTGGGCTGGCCTTTTCCTTTTTTTCTGGCTTGCGGTTTTGGGTTGCCTATATGCGAGTATACGAGCTCTCTTCTTAACCATAACTTGTTGTATCTAAAAAAAAACTTGCTATAATCTAATTTTTCTTGAAATTAAATTGCATAAACTCAATTCAATGAAACATATTTTCGCGAAGTTAATGTTAATAGGAACGGGAATTCTCGCCTCACCTACACTTGCGTTTGCTGCTGAAGAAAGCGCTCACACTGGTTCTCACGGTGAATTTGCAATAATATTTTTTTGGATTGCGCTCCTACTGCTCGCGGCTAAAATTGGCAGTGTTGTAGAGCGATTTGGGCAACCCGCTGTATTAGGGGAGTTGTTGGTAGGTGTACTACTTGGAAACCTCACACTTGTAGGCATTAGCTATTTTGAAGCAGTGAGCACAAATACCATTATCAGCTTTATGTCAGAGCTTGGCGTTGTTATTTTATTGTTTCAGATCGGTCTTGAGTCAAACATTGCAGAAATTACACGAGTAGGCACGAAATCATTGCTAGTAGCAGTTGTAGGGGTAGTTATGCCCTTTGTTCTAGGAACTTACCTTGTAGGCCCTATTATGCTGCCCGGTCTAAACCCCAATGCATATTTGTTTTTAGGCGCCGCACTTACTGCAACATCTGTGGGTATAACTGCACGGGTCTTTAAAGATCTAGGTGCTTTAAAATCACGAGAATCAAAGATTGTACTTGGGGCAGCAGTCATCGACGACGTGCTTGGGCTCATTATCCTTGCCATTGTGACAGCAATTGTTACAGTTGGCTCTGTAAGCATATTTGACGTTGGGATTATTGTAGGAAAGTCTGTAGGATTCCTCATTGGTTCAATAGCATTTGGACTTATGTTTGCACCTAAAATTGGTAAATGGATGGCAAAGATACAAACAAGTGTTGGTATGAAATTTACTTTGGCAATTAGTTTTGGGCTGGTTTTTGCTTATCTTGCACAGCTTATAGGGCTTGCACCAATTATTGGCGCCTTTGCTGCAGGGCTTGTGCTAGACCCTATCTACTTTAGACATTTTAAAACTTCAGAAATTGTTCACGAAATTAAAGAAATAATGGGTGAACTACAAGAATTGAAGTCTAAAAATAGAGAACGTATATTTGGCGCATTGCAACATCATGAACTCCGACATGTAGAAGAGATTATAGAAGCAATTAGCTACTTTTTAGTACCGCTCTTTTTTGTACATACTGGTATGCAGGTAGATCTTACTACCCTTGCAAACCCTGAGGTTGTGTTTATTGCTCTCATTGTAACGGCGGTAGCATTTATAGGAAAGATTAGCGCAGGAGCTGTAGCTGGCAATAATGTAAATAAATGGCTTATAGGCTTCGGCATGGTACCCCGTGGTGAAGTTGGACTTATTTTTGCCTCTATTGGAGCTGGTTTGGGCGTTATTACAGACGATTTATTTTCGGTAATAATTATTATGGTCATTTTGACCACACTCACTACTCCTCCACTTTTAAGCCACTTGCTCAAAAAATAAAACTCCTTTCTCGTGGGTCTGGGCTGTGCCCAGACCCACGAGAAGTGGTGATTTTTCAGATGGTAGCTTGTGCGCCCGTTAGGGCGCGGCTGCGAGCAGGTTGTACGCTGCTGCAAAAACACCAGAACTGTTTGCTGCCCACAACATGACCCCAAGGATCATGATGAGCGGAACAGAAACGAGGGTGTATGCAGCATACTCCTGCATGTGGCTGTCTTTGGTTGCACCTGGCAACCACCCAATCCACGCCTTAAGCCAGGGCGGAATATCCGTCCAGTCGATGCGCTCTTTGAAAACGATCAGCGCAACCAGACTGGACGCGGTGAGCATTGGAGCGCCGAGCATCATCCATGAAAGGTTCACGTAGAGCTCGGCAGGTGTTGTTGACGGCGCAATCATCGCGCCTGCGAAGGGCGATGAGATCATCGCAAGTACCGCAATCCAAGGGCCGGTCGCATGCTGCTCAATAAAGGTTGCCACCCCAAAAGGCAGCTCCTTCAAGAGCCATGCAAAAACGATCAACCCAATGGCAGGTGCGGCACCGTGCTTGAGCTCATCTAGCGTGCTGTGCATCAAGCGCTTAGTGTCGGTGCGCAGAAAGCTCAGAGTGAGCAGCAATCCACCACAGAGGATGGGATCGTGTGTGACAACCAAAAGCGTTAGGAAAGCGAGAAAGAGCACGCCCTCCTTAAGCTGCTGGCGATCGAAGGCCACACACTCTACATCAACTGGGAAGAGCGCAGCACAAACTCCAGCCACGAGCAGGTTGAACGGTGTAAGCACAATCAGCAGCGGGAAGCCGCTGATAACCTGTGCGAAGCCACTCTTGATGTAGTGACTTATCGCCCAGAGCTCTCCAAGCCAGAATCCAGCCCCCACTGTCAAGGCGCACACCGAAGCAGCAACCGTGACAACGAATGAGTTGAACCTGACGTTTCCCCCTGCCGAAAACCCTACTCGAGCCTCCTTGAACTTCAAGGTAACCAACAGCAGGATAACGGCAAATGAGTCGAAGAGCAGCGACACATGCCCCGCCACGAACACAATGGCCATTGTCGCCAATCGGGGACGGCCGGCGAACAACGTCGGAAAGCTGAACCTGCTATACGCCACTAGGGCAGTCAGGTATACAGCTACGTAGATCGTGTCCATGATAGGATCAGCACCGTGGTCTGCATGATCTGCCTTGGTTGTGAGCCTGAGGACCACAACACATAGCCCGATCATGCACCCAATAATGAGGTTGTTGAGCTCCAGATGGTGTTCGTACCACCTCCGCTCGAGAGCTTCGCGATAGCCGTTTCCGTTCTCCATGTCTGTTCCTTTCTGTGGTTGGAGTGAGTTTGGCCAGCCTTAAGCTACCATACTTTCAAGGTGCAAGCTGGCTTGCAATAGCCAAATTACCTACGCTGAAAAGGAGTATTCTACCACATGAAAATTGAGTATAATGTGGCATGTCACTCATTGTGTTTGACCCAGATCAGGGCTCTACGTCGAGCAGTCATAGAGGTGGCGGCCGGTTTATTCAAATGCTGCATGACAACCTCGGCCGCGAAGCAACGTTTTTTGGCAGATACAGACAATATACAACATGATGACACGCTTCTCGTTCCCTTTTGGAACCCGTACCGCCCAGCGGCCATAAAAAAGCGCTACGCCCAAAGGCAAATATTAAGTATTTTCGATGTAATCCCGTTTAAATATCCCAATAAATTCCCCATTGGGTTTAAAGGGAAGCTTGCCCTTATCGAAAACCTCAATGCACTGCATCATTTTGACGAGTTTATTACAATTTCTGAGGCTTCTAAAAAAGACATTGTGCAGCATTTAAACATTGAGCCTGAACGCATTCATGTTGTGTATCCCACCACAAGTAAGGTGTTTTTTGGCAACAAGCAAGCGCAAAAAACAAAAAAACAACCTCAGCTTGATATTCCCCATTTGCCGTTTTGTGTGTATGTAGGAGACATAAACTGGAACAAAAATATTGTCAACATAGCACGCGCACTTCAAATTGCACAAATAAAAGGAGTTTTTATAGGCAGGGCGTTTTGTGATCAACATACCGACTTAGAACACCCTGAACATGAAGAATTTAAGAATTTTTTGCAAGCAACAGCAGGCAGCAGCGATCAGTTTATCTTTCCTGGGTATGTACAAGATGAAGACTTATTACAATACTATCAAAAGGCTGTATGTAATATTCTTGTTTCTCGTGATGAAGGATTTGGTTTATCATATCTTGAAGCCTCAAGCCAAAAATGCCCATCTGTATTGAGCGATATCCCCGTGTTTAATGAAATCGCAGATAATGCTGCCATGTTCGCTCAACCCGAAGATGCGCAATCGATTGCTGAAAAGCTCGTTCGATTGCGCGACAATAATGACGTACACAAAGAATTGAGCTCAAAAGCTTTAGCGCGCTCAAAAATGTTTGCACCAGAAAAATTTGCCAGCCGCCTGCATAAGGTGCTTGGTGTTGCATAATCACAAAATAATAACTATGGATATACTGCTTTACTGTGCTATTTCGGGCGGCATTATTATGTTCTGGCACATGGCCTTTAATACAAGTCCCAACAACTTCGGCTTAATGCAAATGATTGGCATATTCATACTTGGCGGGATTATGGGCCATTACATGCAGTCAATCGAAACCGGGTTGCTTATGTCTATCGTGTTGTCGCTAATCTTTATATAAGACCGAGTCCTTAAAGGACAGTGCCCTTTTCTAGGAGAGATAGTAAAGTTTCTGTATCACTACATTCAACAATCTGTGCACGCAGCTCTGAAGATCCTGCAAAACCACGAATATACATTTTCATGTACTTTTTAAGCCTGTCAAAATGCTTGGTGGCGCCCCAAGTTTCACTATGCAGCCTCACATGTTCTGCATAGGTAGCAACTCGCTCCTCCTTAGCTCTCACTTTTTCTTCAACATTAAACACCCATGGATTTTCTAAAATCCCACGGCCTATCATAACACCATCAACACCATGGGTTTTAATTTTTTCTATTCCATCTTCTCGTGACATAACATCGCCGTTACCAATCAAGACCGTGTCCTTAAAGGATCGTGCCCTTAGCTCAACAGCTTTACCAATTTCATCCCAGTGCGCAGGTACCGCAGACATCTCTTTAACTGTACGGCCATGAATAATAAGTGCTGCCAAATCAAATCCCAATAAAAACCCTATCCAATCTTCAGTACTTATTTCCTTTATGCCAATCCTTGTTTTTACGCTTACTGGCAGTCCATCAGCACCATCTTGCGTCGCCTTAATAATCTTTGCTGCTAAATCTCGATTCTCAATCAGTGCTGCACATAAACCCTTCTTTATTACATCCTTCTGTGGACACCCCATATTCAAATCCACCCCATCAAACCCTTGTTCTTTTATATACTTTGCTGCATTGTAAAAATTCTCCGGCTTACTCCCCCAAATCTGAGCGACAATCGGCGTCTCCTCTTTACCAAATTGAAGTCGTTGCATAACGAGTTCTCGTCCCGCTGAAAACATACCGTCTACATTAGTAAATTCGGTAAAAAATACATCGGGACGACCGGTTTTAAGAAGCATTTGTCGAAAAACGGTATCTGTTACATCCTCCATGGGTGCCTGTACAAATAAAGGTTTACGAAGTTCCTTCCAGAAATTCATCATGAGCATATTATAGATAAATTGAAAAAAGGGAGCCGTGGGGACCGGCTCCCTGTTGCCCCTCTTAACCATGGGGCCGCACCTAGTCCCAGTTGGAACCGCGGAAAGCTGCTGCGACAACGTCTGCAGCATTGGCAGTGCCGATGTCGTCGAAGCCCGAGAAGCTTACACCTTGGGCCTCGTGGGCAGCTCGATCCCTGTCGGAGACTTTAATGTAGCGCCTCCCGTCAGGATCACGCCAAACCGTATATGGCATTCCCCAGTGGGAGCCCCTACCCTCGCAAACCGGCTCAAGTTGCACGGCCACTACACACCTCCGCTGTTGACTTATGTGCCATGCGCGCCCCAAGAGACACTTGTCTCTAGCGCATGGCAACGATCTGTGAAAAGCATTATATCAAACAGCTCTGCTATAATAGCTTCATGCTCAAAGTAGGAATCGTCGGACTGCCGAACGTAGGCAAATCTACACTTTTTTAATGCGCTTTTAAAAAAGCAGGTTGCTGATGTGGCCAACTATCCTTTTTGTACCATTGAGCCAAATGTTGGCATTATTGAGGTACCCGATGATCGTCTTACAAAACTCGCAGAAATAGTTGAGACGCAAAAAATTGTACCAGCTGCGGTAGAATTCTATGATATCGCAGGTTTAGTGCGTGGGGCTTCAGAAGGAGCTGGTCTTGGTAACAAATTTCTATCTCATATTCGAGAAACAGCATTAATTGTGCATGTTGTGCGACTTTTTGATGATAAAAATATTACCCATGTGGATGAAGTAGCAAATCCTAAACAAGACATTGAAACAATCGAGACAGAGCTGATTTTGTCTGATCTGTCAACCCTTGATAAGCAGCGCGAACCTCGACCAAATGCACAAAAAGAAGAAAAGGCAGTATGGGAAACAGTACAGCTTGTGAAAGAAAAGTTAAATCAGGGCATGTCAGCTCGTGATTGTGAGCTCACCGATGACCAACGAGAACATCTTAAGCAATTCAACCTTTTATCATTAAAACCTGTACTTTTTCTTTTTAACGTCTCTGAGCCTCAACTTATGGATCCGTCAGACACCCAAGAAAAAATTAAGAATCTTCTTGTAACATTAAAAAAACCTAACAATGCATACCTTTATCTCTGTGCAAAACTTGAGCAAGAACTTTCTGTATTAAGTCCTGAGGAGCAAGTCGAATACTTAGCTACATACAACCTAGAAAAATCTGGTCTTGATCGCCTTGTAAAAAGTGGCGTACGACTCATTGGGATTAATTTCCTTCCTTACTGCAGGTAAAATAGAAGCTCGTGCCTGGACCATTCTTAAAGGAACACTCTCGCACCACAAGCAGCAGGAACCATTCATACTGATTTTGAGAAGCACTTTATTAAAGCTGAAGTTGTTAACTACGCAACATTTGTAAACCTTGGCGGCTGGGTAAAAGCACGTGAAGCCGGCAAAGTACTATTAGGTGGAAAAGATTATGAAATGAAAGATGGAGATGTGGTTGATTTTAAAGTTTCTTGCGTAAATAGTAGAGAAAGAGTGAGGGTGGCGTCGACCACAC
>LMZU01000008.1 GCA_001567245.1 Microgenomates bacterium OLB23 | reverse complement strand
AAAAAAAAAAAAAGTCCGTAGCATAGCGCTACGGACTTTAGGCGATACGGTTACAGCTTACGCATTGATCGCGTCAATCTCATCATACAGCAATTCCGCGAAGTCAAGTTGATCGTTTGCAATGGCGTTGTCAAGTAACTCCGACAATAGCTTATGCGCACTTGTAGACTTGCCCGCGTCAAGTAATTTATGCGCAAAGTTGTAGCGTTTTGCCTGTTCTTCAGTCGCGCCATAGGCTGTGACGGTATCATCAAACTTGCGTGCGCTTTCCTTCGCTGCAAGCGCTTGCGCAATGGGCGCGCTATCCTCTGGTTGTACGGTCTGCACAGGTTGATCGGCAATGGCTTTTTCAATGGCCACTTTTTGATCAACCGTCTCAAAGAGCGTACGGATTTCATCTGCGGAAATTTTGCCGACGGGGTTCGCCACAACAAACGCGCTATAGAAGTGCGACCACTTAGGGCCATGACCAAAACGCACGCGTAACGCTCTACCCCAGTTCGCTTGCAACAGCGCGCGGCCAACTTCCTCATAAGTGGTCAAGCGCTTACCGTTCTTTTCAACGGTAAAGATGAACTTCGCACCGTCCATTTTTCCAGCAAAAGTAATTTCTTTCAGCGCGTCAAGCCGCTGATCAGTGGTTGCGCTTGCGTCCATTTCTAGCGGCTTATCTGTGCCGCGTTTTCCCGAATTGTGATCGGCCAACTTGGCAATGGCGGATGCACTTAAAACGCTAGTACCTACAGTACTGACAAGCGCAAACCCGCGATACTGTTGCTTATCGTTATACAGCTTGCACAGTGTTGCGATCAATTCCCTACCTGATACTTCAATAGACTTGTTAAGGCGCGCCTTTGTGCGTCCATAGTCTAGGCGATAGTTCTGATTGTATAAGATAGACACTGCACCGATCTTTGCATCATAATCAGGTGACTTACCCGCGCTCTTTGTACGTTCATTGCCGACGGTGCGAACAGCGCGCACACCGTTTTGAGTGTAATAGAATTTGACCGTATCACCCGCTGTAACGTGGTCCACCCAAAGCAGCATGTTAGTGCTGTAAAGCCAACTATCATGGCCATTCAGCTTGACGGCAAAATACTGTGTAGCGTTAGTTGGTTCGGTAACGCTGTAATCATTCGTACGAATAGCAGTGGATGAGATAGAAACGTTAGACATTGTAAATGCTCCTTTTAAATGGTAGGTAGGTAGATAGACAATTAAGCGATTACGGACAAAACGACGTAAGCAACCAACATGCAAAAACCTGTTAGGATTGCCAGATTAAAAACCCATGTTGCCACAACTACAATTACATTCCAGAGAATAACCGATAGCTTGACAACCAGCAGACAACCGAATAGCGCTAACACTGCGCAAGCTGCACCAAACAAGATCCATGCAGATGACACAGTGGCTACAATAACAGTCAATAAGATGTAACCTAATAAATTTTGCATTGTGCAGACTCCCTGTAAAATGGCCCTTAAATGGCGTAGATGGGCCTAGATTCAACGAAAACACGTTCAAGGTAGGTAGATGCCAAAATCACCGTTTGAAAGCGTATAGAGCGGGTTTTTTTACTTTGTGTCTATACCACAAAGAAGGATGAATGTACTATGGCGAGATACGTGCATAGTCACGATTGCAGATAGCTGTGTATAACTGCAATGGGTAGGCCAACGTGTATACACATTGTATACACACACAGCGTAAGTAAAAAAACGCTTACGTCAAGAGCAAAAGAAACCCGTACGCCTACGCTATGCGGTTAGCTTATTCTACGGCATAGGCGTACGGTAAATCATATAAACGGTTGCGTATTGCAGCGTACACGAAACCCGCTATGCGTGCGCAGTTAAGCGCAAGACAACATAATGGGACGTGCACCCACAAGAGACGCAATACAACGCATAAATTGTAAATGTGCTGGTGCGCTATGTTGGGCGCACTAGGAAGCGGAATCAACCGCCGGCGGTTTGCCTAGCCATCTCTGGCCTAACCTAAGTATAGTCACCTTTTGGTATATGTCAATCCCCAAAATAGGCAAAATAGGAAATTGATAAAACAGGCGTTTACAGGTGTACGGATGCCTATAACGCAGTAGCATATAGTTGCTTGACCTTACGAAAATGAGCTTTTCACTTCGTATATACATGCAAAGTGGTAACTCGCTGTCATGCTCCATCATATACCAGAGTAGAGCATGTGTGTGTCTGTATGTATATATATTAACGTCAAAAACAGATGTTCTATAGGTCGGTATGGGCAGGCAAAATGCAGTAGCATATAGTGGATAATGCCGGCATATAGAGCGTTAGTACATATGTGTATACAATGTAGATACGTATGTAGGTAGACCACTATGTATACTGTGTGCTGTGTGTGTGGAGTACATACCATATATATAGTGTGCTGTGTGTGTGCTGTGTGTGCTGTGTGTGCTGTGTGTGTGTTGTGTACTGAGTACATAGCGTACTGTGTGTGGTTGTGTGTGGTTGCGTTGCTGTGTGTGTGTACTCAGTACGCTGTGTGTGCAAGACGTAAAAA
>LMZU01000007.1 GCA_001567245.1 Microgenomates bacterium OLB23 | reverse complement strand
AATCATTCAACGATAGAAGCGAACCAACTCATTGCCAATGCTTTTGACTTTTGTTATGCGAATAGCACCTATTTCACTTGTTATTTTTAACATGCGGGCCACCACAGAGTTCTATTGAATAAGCAGATTCGGGATTACTTTCACTGCCACCTATGCAATACACCTGTACAACATTACCATATTTTTCTTTAAAAAAGGCGGCTGCCCCAATTTTCTCAGAGGCTTCTTTTGACATTTGCAGCATATACACGGGTAGAGATTCAGCTATTTTTTCATTTACTATACCTTCTACTTTCTTTATTTCTTCTGGTGTTGGTTTGTGGTCAAGACGCGTATCAAAGCGCATACGTTCTCGTGTAATATTTGATCCTTCTTGTCGTATTATATTGCCATATGTATCTTTTAGAGCCTTATGTAGTAAATGTGTAGCAGTATGATACTTTAAGACCTGGTCTGACTGGTCTGCAAGCCCACCTTTGAATTTTCCGGCAGATGTTGTTTTAGACAAAGCCTTGTGAGCAGTAAGCTCAGCTTCAAATTCGTGCTTATTAATAACAATACCCTTTTGTCGGGCAAGTTCTTCTGTTACCTCAAACGGAAATCCATAGCTTTGATATAGCTCAAACGCAACTTTGCCATCAATGGTGTGCGCCTTTTCTATAATTTTTAAACCTCTATCCATGCTTGCGCCAAAGCGATCAATTTCTTTACGTACTATGTCTATAATGCCTTCACGGGCATTGCTTCTATTAAGCACTCCTAGCTCCTCCATTCCCTGCAGTACTCCTCTGTCAATAATAGAATCAAAACTGGGTGTTAGCCCATCTCCAAGCTGCCACATTTTTACAGCCGACCTTCGCAGCAAACGTCGCAATACATACCCATGCTCTTTATTAGAAGGTACTAC
This sequence comes from Microgenomates bacterium OLB23, assembly GCA_001567245.1. Lineage (GTDB taxonomy): Bacteria > Patescibacteriota > Microgenomatia > UBA1406 > HO2-37-13b > OLB23. The sequence goes on along the minus strand of LMZU01000007.1, from coordinate 24,566 downwards.
ACCATCATGAATAAGATACACAGCTGCGCGGATATGGTCTGCAATAATGCGCATGGGGGCCTTATTACTTTCATCATCATACTCTTTGCCAGTGCGCTCCTGGATTTCTGTAATAATGCCTGCAAACACATCAGACGCAAACACATCGGGGTTGTTGTTGCAGGCAGCTAAAATTCGCTCAAAACCTCCTCCAAAGTCAACGTTTTTTGTAGCAGCTCTACAAGCTTGCCGTCCTTTTTATGTATTGAATAAACACCGAGTTGCCGATTTCCATGTAACGCCCACAATCACAGTAGGGTGACAGCTCTCGCTACTCCATTGCGATTGTTCATGAAGGCGCAACTCTGCGCCAAAATCAAAGAATAGCTCTGAGTCTGGTCCGCCAATTTCACCATTGGGCATAGTGTCAGGGGTGCCAGACCTTGACCACCAGTTTTTAGAAGGACCATACAAGTGAATATGGTCGGTTGGCAAACCTAGTTTTTGCCATATTTTGTATGACTCATCATCTTTAGGTACGTTGTCGGTTCCTTCAAAAACCGAAACATGGAGTTTTTCTTTTGGCAGTAGTGCCTTCGTGGTAAAAAACTCCCACATCCATGCTAACTGATCTTCTTTAAAGTAGTCGTTGAGTGACCAATTGCCCATCATATTAAAAAATGTAGTGTGTCTGTTGTCGCCTATTTCGTCAATGTCTTGTGTACGAATGCTAGGCTGAATGTTATATAGTCTTGTGCCAAGTGGGTGAGGCTCACCCATAAGATATGGCACAAGAGGTTGCATGCCCGAGCTGGTAAACAACGTCGTTGCATCGTTTGCTAGCACCAGTGGCGCTGCAGGAATTTTTTTTTATGAAGGCGCGGCGCACTCTCCCAATAATTTGAAAAGCATTGTTGCAATTCGCTGTGTGTCATATTGTCTACTTATTGTATCACACTCAAATTTGCCATATATGTTGGGTATAATGTGGATGTATGGTAACAGTATCACCAGAACATGTGCTACATGAATCTTTGCAAAGTGTAAAGCTCCCCGGAATACAATCTCATAAAGGACAAAATGGAAAGCTTCTTGTTATTGGGGGGTCTTCTATATTCCATGCAGCCTCAATTTGGGCCGCAGAGGCTGCATCTCGCATAGTTGACATGGTGCATTATTCATCTACAGAAGAAAACGCAGACATTATGCGCAGTCTTAAAACAAAATTCACAGATGGCATTGTAATTAGACAACAGGATTTGCTTGATTACGTAGCCGAAGACGACTGCATTCTTATTGGCCCCGGCATGGAACGTGGCAGTGTGAGCGAGGAGGTGAGAAATTCCTCGCTCACGTTTAAAGAAATATGTGCCTTGCCCAATGAGGCAGAATACACATACGCGCTATTGCGCTTTTTAATACAGCACTACCCCCACAAGCGGTTTGTATTTGATGCAGCAGCACTTCAAATGATAGAGCCACAATGGCTATTGAACCTTAAAACAACTCCAATTGTGACACCGCATAGTGCTGAATTTGAAAAACTCTTTGGTACAAATATTGTTCAGGCTACACTAGATGAAAAACGAACATTCCTTCAAGGAAAAGCCAAAGAGTTTAACTGTGTAATTCTCTACAAGCAAATTATTGATATTATTGCTGCGGCGAACAGCACAACGGTTGTTGTTGGTGGTAACGCTGGCCTTACCAAAGGAGGTACCGGAGATGTATTAGCTGGCATTACCGCCGCACTCTATACAAAAAAGCGATGCAGTAGCCTCGGCTGTTCTTGCATCTTACTTGCTAAAAAAAACAGCCGAAGACATGTTTGCTACCTCTGGAATGTTTTTTAACACCTCAGATCTTATTATGCAAATGTCTCGTTCGGCAAAACCTGTTTTATTTGACAATTGAAGTGTAGTCGCTTATCATAGTTGAACTTATGAAGAAGGAGACCGTTTTTGCAATCCTCCTTGGCATTGGAGCAGGTGTACTAATCGCCCTGTGGGTAATTCGCGGGACTCAGAAAAATACCAAGGATAATGATCAACTTGTTGTAGATGGCAGCATTACACCGTCTATTACTATTTCTTCTGGTAATAGTGAACCCCTACTTATATCTGAACCTCAAGATGGCTACCTATCCAGCACAGAAAACGTAGTTATTAAAGGAAAATCTAAAAAGGGTGCACTTGTAGTAGCTCAATCTCCACTACAAGAAGTTACAGAGTCGCTCACTTCAGACGAGTTTGAGATTACACTAGAACTCATGCAGGGCCTCAATAACGTCTTGGTAACCTCATATAACGATAAAAACATAGATACACGCATGCTTACAATTTATTATATAGCAGAAGAATAACATGAAATTACATTCTCGTATTTTGCTCTCTTTAGGTACAACTCTATGCATTTTTGCATATAACGCCTATGCTGTACACGCACAAACACCAAAAACCACCACAACACCATCTCTCTCACCAACAACAGCTAAGCCTCTCGACGATACACTGCAAATTATTAAAGATAAAATTGAAGAAAAGGTTGACCAAATTAATCAAACTAGCAAAAAAGTGGTTTCTGGCACTCTCAATAAACTTGAAGACGATATTTTAGAGCTTCAGGAGCCCAGTGGCAAAACATTTAAAGTAAGTATCGATGACACTGTTACTAAGTTTTTCACTGCAACAACTAAAAAACTTTCACCAGCAGAAAAAACCGACCTTGAAAAGGGCAACACACTTATTATCTTTGGACCTATTATTGAAGATCAAATATCTGCAAACAAGGTAATACAGCAGGCCATCTACCTTACAGTGCAGGGAGAAGTAACTAATGTTGAAACAGATACCTTTACTGTAGACATTGTCACTAGCGACAAAGAAGAGCTGTCTTTAAATGTTGAAGACGCGGTATCACAACAACTTATGAGTACAAAAACACTTGATTTATCTAAAGCCACAATAAGCAAATATAAAATTGGTGATAAGGTACATGTTGTATACATTAAGCCTGCAAAAGATACCGACAAGGCACAGGTAGTTAGATCGCTCATAATACCTCAAGAGTATTTCGCAGCTCCTGTAAAACCTACAGAAAAACCAACCGCTGAATAATGAATTATTGTAATGCTGGAGTTGGGCTTACCAGAGATTGTCTACAATAACCATCTAGGCTTGTTCCTGTTCTAAAGTACTCTATACGGCCATAATAGCATTGCTTAGTTACAATGTTTGCAGGAATGTTAAAGTTTGCTGGTGGCTGCACATCACCACGAACCAGTGGATTTTTCTCGAGCATCATGCTCATGGTTCTCTTCCAAATAGGAGATGCACCTGTTACACCCGAAGCAAGGCCTTGGTTCATTGGAGAATTATCATTATTGCCAACCCAGACTGCAGTAAGAAACTTTCTGTTGTATCCAATTGTCCAATTATCTCTTTTGCTATTTGTTGTACCTGTTTTTACTGCGACAGTATGAGTAGGAATAACCAGATCAGAGTTTAAACCAAACGCAAATTGACGTGCATAATTATCTGACAAAATATCAGAAAGAATGAATGACGTTTCTTCTGAAAGCACTCGCTCTGCTGGTTGTGTGGCTAGCTCAAGGTTACGTTCGCGATAGTCTGTAATTGAAATAATTGGGTTAAGAGGCTTTTTAATACCGTAGTTAGCAAACACACCATACGCAACGGCCATATCAATCATGCGCACCTCAGCACCACCAAGGGCCAGCGAAAGCCCATAGCGTTCTGGTGTATCCCACGTCGTGATACCCAGTTTTTCTGCATGTGATATAAATTTATTCACTCCAATGGCGTTAAGTGTTTTTACTGCAGGAATGTTATAGGAGTTTGCCAAAGCGTACCTCAGTGGTACATTGCCATGATATCTACCGTCATAATTAACAGGTCTATATACCTGGGTACCAGCTATGTTAAACTGCACAGGACTATCGTTAATAATGGTGGCCGCAGTATAACTTTCTTCAAGAGCCAAAGAATATAAAAGAGGTTTTATAGATGAGCCGGGTTGCCGCCTTGCGGTTGTTACATTAAATGCTCCAAAGGGCTGATCGTAATAATTTCTAGAACCCACCATGGCAAGTATTTCGCCAGTTGATGGAGACGTTATAAGCACCGCCCCATTTGAAATGTTAAGTCTCTTTACCTTTTCAAGCTCCTCTACAAGAATTTTCTCTGCTTCCTGCTGAACTGTAACGTCAAGCGACGTAACTACTCTTAAGCCTCCTTCTTCTATTCTTCTGTTTCCAAACTGTTCTTCTAGGAGTGATTTAATGTAGAAAACAAAGTGCGGAGCCCTTACAAATACTTTAGGTGTTTGAATAGCAACCTGACTATTGGCCTCTCGAACGTATTGATCTTTACTTAAGTACCCAACTTCATACATTAGCTTGAGAACCTCGTTTTTACGACCTGCAGCAAGCTGTGGATTAACAAATGGCGAATATTTTGAAGGAGCTCTTGTTAAACCAGCGAGCATTGCAGCCTCGCCAATTGAAAGATCTTTTGCTGACTTGTTAAAGTAGGTTTTTGATGCTTCTTCTATGCCATAGGCAGATCCGCCATAAGGCACCTGATTTAAATACATCTCAAGAATCTCTTTCTTTGAAAAAACCTGTTCAGTCCATAGCGCAAGTATTGCCTCTCTCACCTTTCGTTCAATTGTGCGCTCTGGTGATAAAAGCGAGGTTTTAACAAGCTGTTGTGTAATAGTAGAACCCCCTTGTAATTCACCGGTGAAGATCATCTCTTTTATTGCTCTTAGAATACCCCCAACTGGAGAAACACCATTGTGAGTATAAAAATCTTTATCTTCTATAGCAATTGTTGCCTGAATAACATGGTTAGGTAATGTATCAATATCTATAGGCGTTCTGTTTTGATCTTTGTAAAAATCGTATAACAGCACGCCATTGCGATCATAAATTTGTGTAGATACAGGAAAGTTCACATTACCTATTAATTTAGGGTTGGGAAGCGACAAAATAAAGTTGTAACCTTGATGTATTGCAACCAAAGTGAGTGCCACAAGCACTCCAAGCACAAAATATCCAGTTTTTGTTTGAATTGTATAAAGTGCTGATGTAGCAGTCTGTATTGCACGTGGTTTTTTTTGAGCAGTAGAGATTGCCTTAGGAGGTTTTACACGAACAGCTGGCTGTAAGTTTGCAAAATAAGTGTACACCTGCCGCGTAGCTCGAGTTAAAGGCGAGATTACTGAAAGGATAAGATCACCAATAAAAATAAGGCCAACTATGAAGTAAAAAAAGACATAAAAAACCGACCTGACTATTAGCCCATAAAAACCGGTTTGCTTTTTTACATATGATGGCATGGTGAAAGTTAGGAGTGAATTTTACCACATTTTGAGCAGAGAAACAATCCTAGAGTAATTTAAATTAGGAGCTTAGTTGCTTTAACTTTGTCTTTATGACTGCTCGTTTTAAATAGGTGCCATGCGGCACACAAGTGATGAGATCCATGTATGCATCGTCATATTGCTGGTCGAGCACGGCAACCTCTTCTGGCTTGACAACTATTTTGTCAAATACTTCGTATGTATACTTAGCTCCTTGTACGGTTACATATATAACATCACCCTTTTCTAAAAATGGCACGTAGCTAAAAATATGTTCATAGTTGTTTGGTTTATAAAGCTGCAACAACGAAGAATGGCCAAAAAGCGATACCTTTCCACGTTTGCCAGGTAAGGTGCGGGGCATGTAGTGAACAATAGATCCAAACAAATCTTCCCCGTTAACTACAACTCGAGCATTACTAATACCAATTTTAGGAATATCCAGTGTATACTCTCGCACATTATCTAGGTCTTCTGGTCCAAATTGCTCGTCACTTGGTGCTACAAACCAGTTTGATGCTTTTGAATAATCTACAAGATTAGTAGAAAATTTACTCGATGCTCCCTGCACAAGATTTGCCTTTTCTACAGCTGAGGTTACATTATGCGGTACAGCTGCTTTAACAGAACTGTCAATGTATAGGCGCGTATAAAACTCTGAAGCAAGTACAGGGTAAAATGACCAAAATAAGAATAGCGAACCCAGCGTCATAGACACATACGACACTGCTACCAATATAGCGCGCTTAGGTCCGTATAATTGCTTACGATATGCGTACAGGGCCATATTATTCTAGTGGTTCGCTGGTAACGGTATAGTTGCGGTCAAACAAAGGTGTAAAAAATTTAAAGAATGGAATTGGTGAATTTACCTCAAGCGAATAACCAGAAGTACGAGCATTACTCTTTATGATCTGCTCTACAGATTTTGTAGGCTTTGCCTTAATGCGGGCAACGAGCTCTTTCTGGTCAACTTTATAGCTTGGTTTTCCTTTTGCATTCAAAGAAATACTTACACCATCATCTGTAATTTCTGAATTTGCGATAGTAAAAGATACATGTTCTGGTTTGAGTTCATATTGATCTGGCACCTTTTCTGCTAGGTCTTTTATGAGAGCAGATTTAACTACTGCATCATTGTAAAGATAGAATGTAACTTCTGCAGTCACCTTTGCATCTAGGGTTTTTGCTTCTTCGGCAACCTCTTTAGAATAATCCTCTTTAGTAAGTTCTATTTCGGTAAGCTCGTTAAGCACTTTGTAACTATTATCACCTGCAGCTAGTGCTTCTGACTTCTTTTTGTTTATTTGCTCCTGAATTTCGGCCTCAATACGCTTAAAGTCTTCTTTAGATGCCGTTTGTACCTCTTCTTCTGTGCCACCACTAAGCGCCGAGTTTGCTTTCGCAAAATATGTTGTATCTGAACTACCCTCAAAAGTAAAACTTTGTATCTTTTGCAAGATTGTAGTCTGTACCGATATCTTCTGCAGTAATATTCGCTTTCTCTTTTGAAGTGGTTGTAAGAATGTCTCCAGAGCTTGTTACTGTTTTCTCAGCGGCTTTTACTGTTACATCGCTATCAAGTATAAAGCTGCGAGAGCCGCTTGCAATAAGCTTTGTGCCCTTTTTAAAGGTTTTGTCAGACTCAGTTGCATTAAAAATGGTAACTTCTCCCGTTGCTTTTTCTCCGATTTCTTTAGTACCAGTTGTTGCGACAGAAGCTTCTGTTTCGATAACTTCGGTTTTCTTTTCTATAAAATCTGCGTTATCAAAGTCTAAATTATCGCTTAGCTCAATGCTGTCATAATACAGTGTTAGTGTAGCTGAGTGCGCATAATACAGCCCTGCAACAACAGAAGCCACAAGAATAACAACAATAGCAATACCAATAAAAAGTGGTTTTTTACCCGATGCATTGCTGAGTACACTTTGAAATTTCTCCATAATATTCTGCACGCGCACCAGTGGACTTATAATTGCACTGCGCGGTGATGATTGCATGGGGCTATCATACACGTCAGTGCCGGCTGGCTCTGGCATATGTCTTTGTATCACATCTGCACCAACTACAAAACCAAGGTCTTCTGGTATTGTACTTTGCATTGCAAGGGTGGTTTGCACCTGAGCTTCTGGCTCAGAATGCTGTGGTGGCTCTTCAAATGCAAATTCTGGTGCAGATTGCAAAATGGCATTTGTCACGTCCATTTCTGTCACAATATCTACCTTTGGTACATGCATGAAAATATCTTTTGGCCATTTATGTGCTATGACTTTAGAAGATTCTTCCTCTACACTGGTCGAGTCGTACATAATAATACGTGAAGGCAGCGTAATGCCCTTTTGAGTTCTGCCAAAAAGGTCTGTTAAATCGGTAATGATGTTTTCTGTTCGCGCTACCGATTCTGAAAACATTAACTCACCTGCTTGATATATAAACAAAGAGACGGCTGGCGTATCAACTTCTATCATGGTTGCAGATAATGTAGCACCTTCTTTTTCTGTAAAATAGCGAGAAACAACCTGATCCATTTCTAAATATCCAAGAATATCTAATTCGTTGTCGACGACTATTTTTTCAAGTATCTCTTTGTAAGGTGAAGCTATTTCTCTGGTGGTGAGGTCGACAAGATGTGAATAGACAAAAAAAACTGCCTTTTTTACAGTAATTTTATTGTCGTTTTCTATGTTAAAAAGCAACTCATCAATGTCGTAGGTGAGATTGTCCCACCCATTTGTATAGGTAAAGGCTCTCTGGTCAACAACCCTCACCTTACGTGATGATTCAAATGTTTCAAGCAAAAATCCTTGACCATCGCCATGACGCAACACCACGCAAATTACATAGTCTTTTTTGTCTGTTTTGCCGAAAAAATTCATCATTTTATGTTGTACTTTTTGAACACCTGTTCTATTCCCTTTGATGCTGTATTAAATGCCTGATTATATGAAACCCCGTTCATACTTGCATTCACCGCATCTTCTATGTATGCAATGACTTCGTCGTTTATTCCCTTGTCGTAAGTACGACTCACCATTGGCAGGCTTTGCATATACAAAGCCTGATCAACCACAGAGCCAATGTATTCATTTTGAGTTAAACTATCGCGTAAGTCAACTCTAGAGTACGGCTCACCGAATAAACGCGTGCTTGATTGGGTTTGATATAGTTTGGTCATTGTGTCTTTTGCACCAAGAAGTGCAAAAAACTTCCAGGCTTCTTGCTGATTTTTACTAGCTTTCGAAACTCCCTCTACCCAGTACGAAGCTAAAGACAGTGGCTGATTACCAGATAGTAAAGGCAAAGACGTAGTTTTTACATCTAAGTCGGCGTTTGCGGCTTTAATTTCTAGTATTCTCCAAGATGGAGCAATAATCATAGCAACCTTGCCTTCTATAAAGGCAGAGATATTGTTAGGCATTCTTTCGTTCCAAAAAATTGAGAGGCGGCTCTGCAAACTGACGATAGTTGGCCAGCACCTCTATGGCCTCATTGGAGTTAAGATTTGACAGACTCGCTCCGTTTTGCAACAGCATCCATCCTAAAATATCAGAGAAATGCTCAATGTTGTTTGCGGTTCCCAGTGAAATTCCGGAGGTAAGAATGTTGCCATCTGCATCTTGCACACGCAGAGTATTTGCCGCACTGAGCAGGTCCTCCCATGTTTTTGGCGGTGTGGTAATACCAGCTTTTCTAAGTAGCTCGTTGTTGTATATGAGAACTAGTCCATCTATTTCTAGAGGCAATCCATAATATGCATCACCGAGTTTAAGATCTGTTTGTGCGACTTTATAAAAGGTCTTTTCAAACTCCTGATTAGACATTATTTTAGAAGGTAAAGGTGATACTACATCAACCATAGATGGCAGCCAGGTGTTATGAAATCTAAAGATATCAGGCCCATTACCCTCGTTAATGCGTGTGACCAGCTTAAGCCGATAATCTTCTGGGGTTTGTTTTATGTAGGTAATATTGACATTCGGATGTTGTGTTTCGTAGTCTTGTATTACACCTTCGAATATTTTTTCGTCCTCCCACAATCCCCAGTATTCAAGTTCAATTTTGCCTGGCTTCTTGCCTAAAGAGAACATCGCAGCAAGGGCAAAGATGAATACGAGAATAAATACAACTACACCTACTGCAATAAAAATAATGCGTTTCTTGTTATCTCCATCTTCTTCCATCATTGGCGGCAAGTCATCGCCAATTAGTGGTGGACCATCGCCCGAGTTAGAACCTGGCTTTACTACGTCTTCTGGCGTAAGCTCTTCAGGAATTTCTTCGGGTATTACAGTATCTGTTGGTGGCGAAATTGGTTCATTATGTTCCTCCTCAAGGGGAACAGTTTCGAACACCGGAACATTGGTGTTTTGATCTGACATATGTGTATAATAACTACTACATAGTAGCGAAAATCCACTTGGATTTCAAAAGCAATGTCGATTAAAATAATTCAATTCGCAACAAAATCACTTTTTTTTGCTGGCGTATTTACAACAGCTTATGTAGTTCTACTTGGTACAGTTCTTCTTCACCGAGATTCTACATATAAAACTCGCATTTATCCCCATGTGTACGCAAATACAGCCAACTTTGGGGGCAAGGAGCAGGCAGATGTATTGGCTTATTACCAAAAAATTAATGAGGGACTCTCTCGGGTTGTAATAACCATAGAGTACAAAGATGTTATTGCTACGTATTCTGGCCAAACTCTTGGCCTTAGGTACGATGCATCCACTATAGCTACTCAGCTTTATGATATTGGCCGTTCACAAAATTGGCCTACAAGAATGGTGCAAAAAGCCACAACCTTGCTTGGACTTGGTTCGTATCGACTTTCATATAAGCCAGGTTACCAATTTGAGCCTATTAATGAGCAACTAGAGCTGTTAAGCACCGCATACAACAAAGAGCCAAAAGATGCCTTATTTGACCTTAAAGATGGACGTGTTAGTGCATTTCGCGTTGAAGAAGACGGAGTTGAACTTAATACAAAACAAGCGATACAGACATTTGAAGACTCGCTACTACATGTGACTGAAAGTAACATTCCACAACATATACAAATTGTTGTTGAAGCTAAGGCAATTAAGCCAAAAATTACTCTAGGAGAAGCAAACAACTTTGGAATATTAGAAAAAATTGGAGAAGGCGCTTCTAACTATAAAGGCTCATCGGCAGAAAGAATTCATAATTTATCACTTGCGGCTACTAAATTTCATGGTGTGCTTATTCCGCCAGGCGATGTGCTTTCGTATAACAAAACTGTTGGAGACATTTCTGTCGCTACCGGCTATAAAACTGCATACGTAATAAAAAATGGCAGAACAGTACTAGGAGACGGTGGTGGGGTGTGCCAAGATTCGACAACATTGTTTAGAGCAGCGCTCAACACAGGGCTGCCTATTGTTGAGCGCAAAGGACATGCATATCGCGTCAAATATTATGAAAATGATAGAAAGCCCGGTTTTGACGCGACAGTATATGCACCTAGTGTAGATTTTAAGTTTAAAAACGATACTCCCGCACATATTTTAATACAAGTAGATAATAATAGGGCTACACAAACTCTTACGTTTAGTTTTTATGGCAAGCATGATGGTAGGCGCGTAGAGCTTTCTGATGCTAAAGTATATGGCCACACACCAGCTCCAGCCCCACTTTATGAAGAAACTCCAACTCTTCCTCGAGGAGTCACAAAACAAGTAGATTGGGCAGCACCGGGGGCAAAATCAGAATTCACCTACAAAGTATATGCAGCATCGGGTGAGCTCTTGCAAGATAAAGTGTTCTATACGGCATACAGGCCATGGCAGGCAGTATTTTTAGTTGGAACGGGTGAATAAACAAACAGATAATTAACGCTTTGGGGACTGCTTTTGTCTTCGCGCCTTACCACCTGTACCCACCTTACGTCGCTCTCGCACTCGGGCATCGCGGGTTAATAGTCCAGCTGGCTTTAATTTTGCTCTATTCTCTGCATCTACCATTTCTAGTGCTCGCGAGATACCAAGCTTAAGCGCATCTAGTTGCCCCTGAATGCCTCCGCCTCGTACAAGCGTAGAAATAATGAACCTGTTAACGTTTTCTGTAAGAGCTAATGGCATGAGGTATTCTTTTTTATATACTTCTCCAGGAAAATACTCTTGTACTAGCATTTTATTAACATACACTTCGCCTTTTTTTGCTTCTGCCATGCTTTTTGGCAACTTTGCTTTTGCTGATGATAAATATAATCTTACGCGGGCAATGGCAGATTTTCGTCTCCCAATGCTTTCGTAGTATGTAATATTTTTTTGTTGTTTAGCCATGGATTAATTCTTAATTGTTAATATTCTCAGCATAAGGATGCTCGTTTTCTGGGAAAACGAAAAGTCTTCGCATGCGTCGATCACGTAGCTTATTTTTAGGTAGCATTCCAGATACTGCATTCTGAATTACTTTTCTTGGATCTTTTGCATGCAATCTGTAGTATGGCGTCTTTTTTTAATCCTCCTGGGTAACCAGAATACCTGGTATAAATTTTTTTCTAGTTCTTTAGAACCAGTCACTTTAATATGCTTGGCGTTAATTACGACTACATAATCACCTTCATCCATGTTGGGTGAGTAGGTTGATTTGCCTTTACCTATAAGCAAAGAACTTATTTGAGTAGCACATCTACCCAAGACTAGATTGTGTGCATCAATAAGATGCCACACTCTTTTTACGTCTTTCTCACGCGTAGATTTGGTAAGTTGTGTAAGTTGTGTCATTCTGTCTTTGTTTTTGTAACTTTTTTTACTAGCTTTTTCTGTTTTTTTTGCTGCAACAACCTCTGTTGGCTGTGCTGGCTCATTTATTGGCTTAACCCATTCTAAACGGGCCACTTCTGCATTATCTCCTTGGCGTGGCCCCATACGATACATACGGGTAAATCCACTCACTTGACCATTAAAGGTTGGTCCAACAACGGTAAGCATATGCTTAACCACACTTTTATCACCAAGCTCTCTGAGTAATACATTTTTGTCTGACTCTTTTGCTTGCGATGCCTTATAAACAAGTCTGTCTATTTCGCCCTTTAATACCTTTGCCTTGCTAAGGGTGGTACTAAGTCTACCCTGTTGGACAAAATTAATGACCAGCTTTCTTACGAGAGCCTGATTTGCATCTTGTCCAAGCTTAAATTTTGCTTTTTTTATTCCGTGTTTCATGAAAGTTCAATTTTGACGCCGAACTTCTCTACTTCTTTTTCGATGAGAGAGATTGACTTTCTACCAACACCCTTAAGGTTTGCAAGTGCCTCAGGTCCTCGGGTTACAAGGTCACCTACTGTTTCAATTTTTTCTCTTAGTAGAGCATTAATAACTCTTGTAGGCAGGTCAAGTTCGTCGATAATAATTTCATTGACTTTTTCGTCTGCTACCCTTTTTGCGCCTTCTGCACTTGAGTTGGTTTTAGCAGATCCTGCCTTTTCATCAGCATTGTTTGCTACATGACCAAAAAATTGTGTCAGTACCGCAGCAGACTGCATCACTGCGTCTTCTGGTGAAATAGCGCCATCGGTCCACACTTCAAGCGTTAACTTGTCGTAGTTTGAAGTTCTACCAACACGCTCATCTTCTACTTTATACACCACCTTTGTAACAGGTGAGAAGACAGAATCTATTGCCATGCTTCCAAATGGAGCTTCTTCTTTGTCTTCTGCAGCACTAAATCCGAGGCCTTTTTCTATGCTAAGCTCAATTTCAAGCTTAGCATCACTGGTAGTTAACTCTGCAACAGATTGGTCTTTATTTACTACTTCAACGTCACCACCCTTAAAATTGGCTCCAGTCACCAAACCTTTACCCTTACTTGATAAAGTCATAGTAAAAGGGCCATCACCTTTATAGCTAAATCGCAGCGACTTGATGTTCAAAATAATTTCAAGCGCCGACTCTTTTACCCCATCAATTGATGAAAATGGGTGTACAACGTTGTTAATTTTTTACATATGTCACAGCAACACCTTCAATCGAAGAGAGTAATACTCTGCGGAACGCATTTCCCATGCTGTGACCGTAGCCTGCTGGCAATGGGGTTAAGATAAATTTACCGTAGTTCTCAGAACTTTCAACTTTTTTTTGTGGTGAATGAGGGTTGTATCATAGTATTATAAATTTTTAAACTTATCTTGAGTAGAACTCAATAACCGCTTGAAGGTCTACACCTTCTTTTAGCGCATCAAGACTTGGTGTATCTTTAACTTTTCCTGAGAGGGCTTTCTTTTCAAGCCATTCAGGCAACACCTGATCTTTTAATGCGATAAGCTGCGCAACGTAGGGGATTTTTGATGTCTTTTCGTTCTTGAACGCAATAACATCTCCTACTTTAACTCTGTACGAGGGAATAGAACTCTTTTTTGCATTAACAGTAAAATGGCCATGATTTACCAGTTGACGAGCAGATGCACGCGTTGGTGCAAAGCCGAGTCTAAATACAGCATTGTCTAATCGTGACTCTAGAAGCTGAATAAGTAAAAATGCAGTATTGCCTACCATATGATTAGCTTGTTCGAAATTTTTTCTTAATTGTTTCTCGGTAAGTCCATAAATTCTTTGAAGTTTTTGTTTTTCTCTTAGCTGTTGCGCATATTCTGTAAGCTTACCCATACGAGCATTTGGTCGCTGACCGGGTTTAATGTTCAATCGGCGCAAAAGACTTGCCTGCGACTTAGATCCGGTGGTTTTAAGGCCAAGATCTAATCCTTCGCGGCGTGATAGTCTATTTTTTGGTCCAGTGTATCTCATATATGTGTGTTTAACCTTTTCTTAATTTTGGTGGACGAACACCATTGTGTGGTACCGGTGTAACGTCTAATATGCGACTAATATCTACTCCAGCAGCTTTGATTGCCTTAAGTGAGGCGGTTCTTCCTGGGCCTATGCCTTTTATGTATACTGCAACCTCTCTTAACTGGTGTGCATCAATTGCCTTGGTTAGTGTTGTTTGTACTGTAACTGTTGCAGCATAAGGTGTAGATTTTCTAGTTCCAGAAAACCCAAACATACCGCATGAACCGGCGAGCACAGGCTTGCCCTGTTCGTCAGTTATAGTAACCAATGTGTTGTTGTAGGTCGCGGTAATGTAAATACGTCCTTTTTCGACCACTTTTTTGTGCTTCTTTTTTCATAGCAAATTAATTATTTTTTAGCTGCTGCTTGTTGTAATCTCAACAAATCTTCCTTCTTCAATGCGCCCACCGTCTTACGCTTACCACGACGTGTACGGGCATTTGAACGTGTTCTCTGGCCATGCGCTGGCAAACCTCTTAAATGTCGTATGCCTCTGTATGCGCCAATTTCTCGCAATCTTTTAATATTTGCATTTATCTCTTCTTTTAAATCACCCTCAACCTTAAAAGTTCCTACCTCTGCCTGAATTTTATGTACCTGCTCTTCGGTTAAGTCTTTTACCTTAGTATGTGTATCTATTTTAAGCTTTTCTAATATTTCTGAAGACTTCTTCCAGCCAATTCCATACACGATGGTAAGTGCGTACTCTATACGTTTATCATCTGGCAAATTTCTTCCTGAAATACGAATCATTGTTTGTTATTGTAAAACTCAATAATTAACCCTGTTTTTGCTTATGCTTTGGGTTTTCGCATATAATGTACTTTCGCCCTTTTCTTTCGACGACTTTACATTTCGGACACCTTCTTTTAACAGCGGCATGAACTTTCATAAATACTATAATCGATAGATAATTCTTCCTCGTGAAGGATCGTATTTGGTTACTTCAGCGCGGATGCGGTCTCCCGGAAGAATCTTAATATAATGACGCCTCATTCTTCCTGAGAGATAACATGTTATTACCCTATTATCAAATTTTTCGTCAAGTTGTACCTTAAACAAAGTATTAGGAAGGTTTTCGAGAACCTCCCCCTCAACAATCAGCACATCCGGACTCTTCATAAAGTCTATATTGTACCACAACACTATGTCAAAATTAAAGACCCATTTTCAGTTATTGCAACAGTGTGTTCAAAACATGCTGCGCGTGAGTTATCGACCGTTTTTATTGACCATTCGTCAGGCTCATAATCCATTTCTCCGCTGCCCATAGCATACATTACTTCTATCGCAATAACCAGCCCTGGTTTAAGCTCCAATGTTTTGTGCACTGGACGATCTAAGAAACATGGCACATATGGCTCTTCATGAAGCTCTTTTCCAATGCCATGGCCCGTGAGTTCTTTTACTACGCTGTAGCCTGCATCTTCGATGGTTGTTTGAAGCATTTGAGATATGTTTCCTATATACATACCCCTCTTTGCTATTTTGAGTGCATTTTTTAAGCGCTCGCCTTCCTGCATCAAGGAACTGGGCAACCTCTGGCGTTTTTAGATCCAACTTGAACTGTAATGGCTGAGTCGGTATGCAGGCCATTATAATACACACCTGCATCTATAGTTACCACATCACCGTCTTTAAGCACACGCTTCGATGGAGGTGTGTGTACAATTTGTTCATTCACACAAATACAGCTTGCCCAAGAGTAGCCATCTACCTTCTTAAATCCGGGTTCTGCACCCCTAGAAACAATGTAGTTATCAATAAACTGATCTATATCTCGTGTAGATAAACCAGGTTTGGCCATATCTGCAGCCATTATAAGCACATCATTGAGTATTTTTCCTCCATGCTGCATGTGTGCAATATCTGCGCTAGACTTGTAGTGAATCATATGAGCTTAGTCGAGAGCGTAATATACATCGCGATATACCTCTTCAAGTTTGGTGTGAAGATCGTTTAACGAACCATCATTAATAACCATGTAGTCTGCAAAAGCGAGCGTAGCACCCTTGTTTGCTTTTAATATTTCGTTAAGATCGCGCTCTTCATTTGCAAGACCTTTGCGGTCTTTTCGCTGGCCAACTCTGTCATAGCGAAGTTTTTTTGATGCCCACAAAACCAATAGTACCACCTTAACATCTTTAAACTCTTTTTTTAGATATTCATACTCCTCAAATGAGTACAGGCCATCAATAACTACGAGAGTTTCTTTGTTAAGTGCCTTCTCAATTTTTTTCTCTACTGAGAATTGCCATTGCTGCCATACCATGTTGCTCACGAACCTCCATGCGAACAGTCTTATGTACGTCTTCAACATGATCAAGACCTCTTTCTTCAACCAGGTCGTTAATTATGTTGCCAAAATGCACAATTGGTAGTTTCTTTTTTTTAAAGTAGGTAGTTGCTTCAGTTTTTCCAGATCCAGGCAAGCCTGTTACAGCAAGAATAATTTTCTGTTTTTGACTCCATGATCTTACTTTGTTCTCGTGAAACTCTTTACCAAGTAGTTTGAGTATTTCTTCATTGACATCATCTATGCTCTTTGTGCCATCTATACGTATTAATTTACCTTTTTTTTCGTAATGGTCTATTACCGGCCTTGTAACCTCGTTAAAAATTTCGATACGTTTCATAACTGCTGTTACGGTTTGATCATCTCGCACGTCTTCTGTGCGATAGGCTATACGCCACAGTGCTTCTTTGTCGGGTAACTCGATGTATATAATTTTGTCAAGGCTATTCTTAAATTTTTTTGCCTGATTGAGCGTACGAGGAAATCCATCAAGAATGTATCCTTTTTTGTACTCTCTTCTTGATAAGTATTCTTCAACAATTGGAATAGTTTCTTCGTCGGGAATAAGCAAGCCAGAATTCATTGTTTCTTTAACATAACGTCCCATTGTTGTTTTTTCTTTGGCTATCGATCGGAATATGTGACCTGTAGATAGATAGGGTACTCCAAACTGGCGGGATAAAAGATTCCCTTGAGTAGACTTACCTGCGCCTGGAATGCCAATAAGAACTAATTTCATTATGTTAGTCGAGTTTCTTTCGCTCTTTGTGTTCTGTATGCTTTTTGCAACTCTGACAATACTTGTTGAGCTTTAAGGCATCAGCGGTATTTTGCTTGTTGCGTTCAGTTACATAGTTAACACAGTTACATACTGTACATTGCAATCCGAATTGTAGTCGTTGTCCTTTTTTTGCCATAGTAAGAATATATTATTAACGCGTGTACTTGTCGTAGTGCTTCATGGCCACTTGCGTTTCTAGCACTTTAAATGTTTCTAATACCACCGAAACCACGATGAGTACTCCTGTACCACCGATAACAAGATTACTTGTACCAGTTAACCCTGCAATTATAGCAGGTAAAATGGCAATTGTGCCAAGAAAAAGCGCTCCAACCGTTGTAATTCTAAAAAGAATATTCTGTAAATATGTACGTGTTGCTTGTCCGGGTCTAATTCCGGGTATAAACCCACCGTGTTTTTGAATTTCTTCTGAAATTTTATCTGGGTTGAATACGATAACTGTGTAAAAATAGGTGAATGCAACCACAAGCACAAAATAGAGTATGTTATATACGGCACCTTGTGGATTGAACGTTTGTGTTAAAAATCGTGCGAAACCTGCAAGAGCAGGGTTTTGAGACCCTATCAAAAAGTTTCCAATAAGTTGTGGAAAGAGCACAAATGAGATGGCAAAAATAATTGGAATCACTCCAGCCTGATTGAGTTTAAGTGGCAAAAAATTACTGGCGCCTTGATAAACACGATTACCTTTTATGCGTTTGGCATAATATATTGGCACCTTACGAATTGCCTGATTCACGAAAACAACTCCTGCGATAACTGCGATCATCAATGCAACCACAATGACTGTTGATATAAAGTTTTCTGAATTTGAAGACAGTAATGTTTGGCTTGCCACAACAGGAACACGGGCTACAATACCAGCAAAAATAATCATTGATATACCATTGCCAATACCGTACTCAGATATGATTTCACCAAACCACAGCAATATAAATGAGCCCGCTGTAATGGTTACTATAAACGCAATAAACTCTAAAAAGCCAAGATTTGAAATTACCTGTTGGTTGCGAAGTACCACATACATACCAATGCCCTGCACAAGAGTAATAGGGAGTGCGAGTAACCTTGTATATTGATTCATTTTTGCGCGGCCATACTCTCCCTCTTTCGAGAGCTGCTCTAGTTGGGGCACTACAATAGACATGAGTTGAATAATAATAGAAGCATTAATATAGGGGCCCAAACCCAAAGCCATTACTGAAAAGTTAATAAGTGTGCCTCCCGAAAAAATATCAAGCAGAGCAAAAAACTGATTAGATGAGAATAGTGTAGAAAGTGCTTCTCTATCGACAACAGGAACGGGGAGATACGCAAAGATGCGAAAAATTGCAACTATACCAAGTGTTATGAAAATTTTTCTGCGAAGTGCAGGGTCACTGAGAAAGATTCTTAATTTTTGGAAGGGGTTATTCATATAACGACCACCGATCCTCCTGCATGCTCAATTTTTTCTTTTGCAACTCGAGAAACAGGAAGCGCAACCTGTAACGCGGTTTTAATATCACCGCTTGCTACTATTTTAACACCTCTTTTCATCGCTGTCTCATCGACAATATTCTTTTCGATAAGTGATGCAACGGTGACGGTTGCGTGTGCGTCAAAAACTGACAGTGCCTCTAGCTTAACTGTAAATGCAACTGGCTTGACCGACTTATTTTTGCCTTTGCCGCGTAAAAGTGGATATCGCTTAACCGCTCTGTTTTGACCACCTTCAAAGTGCAATGGAATGCTTGTACGTGCTGACTGATGTCGTGTTGTACCACGACCAGATTTTGCACCGGCACCACTACCCAAACCACGACCGAGGCGCTTTTTTTTTATTCTCTACAATTTTCGTAAGTGTATGTAGTTGTACCATGTTAATTTGTTTTAATTCTTGGTTTTAAATTTTCAAGAGCCTTCATAACAGCATACACATTAGATATTTGATTTCTTGATCCTAAAATTTTGCCAGAAGCATTTTTTTACACCCCCCAATGACAAAATAGAGCGAACTACGCTCCCCACTTTAAGTCCGGCACCTTTAGGTGCTGGCTTGAGCACAATGCTTGAAGACTTGTATTTTACCTTTACATCATGCGGAAGACTCTCTTCGTGAACAGGAATGTCGATCATGTGTTTTCGAGCATGAAGAATTGCTTTTTTAATTGCCTGTGGTACTTCTAGTCCTCTACCCAAACCTACCCCAACCTTGCTGATATTATCACCAACTACAACCAGTGCAGAAAAACTTATGTAGTTTCCGCCTTTAGTTTTTTTAGAAAGTCTACGTATTAGCAAGACCTTTTCTTCGATACCATCTTGTGGTTCTCTTCTTTGTCGCTGGTTTTGATTGTTTCTATTGTCCATAGTTGCTGTTAAATTGTAATTCCATTTTCGCGTACTGCTTCGGCAAGAGCCTTTACTCTGCCTTATACGGGTAGGAACCCCGATCAAATACGACTTGTGAAATTTTAGCTTTTTTCAATAGTTCTGCAACAGCCTTACCTACATATTGCGCCTTCTGCACAGATGTCATTTTGCTGTCATCTTTAAGTGCAGCATCGCTGGCTGACACAAGTGTATGCATCTTGTAGTCATCAATAACCTGTGCATAAATATGCTTGTTGCTGCGATGCACAGAAAGTCTGGGATACTCAGACATGCGAATAATTCTTGATCTTACTCGCTTCTGTACTCTCTTTCTTCGTAATAATACTTTGTTTTTCATGTTTTATGCTGTCTTAGCCTTTTTTCCAGGCTTCAATTTAATGACTTCGCCTTCGTATCTAATACCTTTACCTTTATATGGGTCGGGCTTACGAATAGCTTTTATTCTATTTGCAGTTTGCCCAACTAATTGTCTATCTGCTCCAGATATAGTTATTACATTGGCTTGAACTGCATATTGCACACCACTAACCCCTGCAAACTTAACTGAGTGAGAGTAGCCTACGTCGAGCACTAAGTCTCTACCTTGCAGCTTAACTCTGTAGCCAGTGCCAATAACCTCAAGTTTCTTTTCCCATGCCTTTGTTACACCTGTTATTGCATTGTGCAACAATCGTTGTGTAAGACCATGCAGTGCTTTGACTTCGTTAACGTTATTTGTTCTGGTAACAATTACTTTCCCATCTGAATTCTCAACCAATATATTCTCAGGGATTTCTATGTTCAATTCGCCTTGAGCGCCCTTCACATGTACAGTGTTCCCAGAAACCTGGACTTGTACACCATCGGTAACAGTAATTGGTTGATTTCCTATACGTGACATATTCGTTTACCAAATTTGAAAAAGAATTTCTCCACCTATCTTTGCAGCTCGAGCCTGTTTGTCTGTCATAACACCTTTAGATGTAGATACAACCGATAGTCCAAGCCCTCCCAGCACTGGTTTTAACTCTTGAATTCCCTTATACATTCTTCGGCCAGGTTTTGAAAAAAGCTTGAGGCCTCTCAAAACCGGCTTATTGTTTTCATACATAAGCTCAATATCTATACTTTTCTTTTTGCCGTCTTCAATTACAGCAAAGTCTTTTATATAGTGCTCTTTTTTTGAGCAACTCAAGTACATTTGTGTTTAACTTTGAGTAACGACATGTAATAGCTGGCTTATCGGCCATGTAACCATTCTTCATTCGCACCACCATGTCTATAATTAAGCTTGTCATATAAGTATTAAGTCTTTTCTAATGTACGCTTGGTAACCTTTCCATGTGTTCTAAATGTTCTGCTTAACGCAAATTCACCAAGTCTATGACCCACCATACCTTCTGTAATAAAAATCTCAATAAATTTGCGACCATCGTGCACTGCAAGCTTATGGCCAACAAAATCGGGTGAAACTTGTGATCTTCTTGCCCAGGTTTTTATAACTGAACGGTCTCCAGAAGCTTTTTGCTTTTCAATTTTCTCCTGAAGATTTGCATCTATATATGGTCCTTTTTTTGCTGAACGTGACATATGTTACCAAGAAATTTTTTTAACTCCAGGAATTTCTCCCTTTAGTGCCTTTTCTCTAAATACAATACGTGACAGCCCAAAGCGTCGCAAATACCCCCTGCTGCGTCCGGTAATAGAGCAGCGATTGCGCAATCGGGTTGGGCTTGCGTTGCGTGGTAATGCAGCTAACGATGCATAATCACCTTTTGCCTTTAGTTCTTCACGCAAGGCAGCATATTTTGCAACTGTCTTTTCTCTTCTTTTTTCCTTTTCCAGAATTCCTTTTTTTGCCATAATTTTAGTCAACAAAAACTAAACCCATTTTTTCTAATAGCTTTCGGGCATGATCATCTGAAGATGCAGATGTCACTATGGTTATTTCTAACCCTCTAATCTTGTCTATTTTATCATAATCTATCTCAGGAAACAGCGTCTGATCGGCAATACCAATATTAAGGTTGCCGCGGCCATCAAGACTCTTTGCAGGAATACCCCTAAAGTCACGGATACGTGGCAGTACAATCTTAAAGAATTTTTCAAGAAAATCGTACATTTTGTCTCCTCGCAGAGTTACTTTTGCTCCAATTGGCTGACCTTTTCTAATTTTAAACGCTGCAACAGACTTGCGCGAATAGGCAATAATTGGTTTTTGACCCGCTATTTGTCCGAGGTCACTTAACACATGCTCTACGGCTGCTTTGCTTGTTGCTCCCTCTCCACAACCAATGTTAAGCACAACCTTTTGTATTTTTGGTATTAAATGCTTATTGCTAATGTTAAGCTCCTTATTAAGCATGTCGTACGCCTCTTTTGTATAAAATTCTTTTAGTTTCATGTTGTTATATTTATTTAACTCTCTCTTTGGTAGATCTCTCTACACGAAATTTTTTTACCGTTTTCAACCACATACCCAAGTCTGGTTACTTTTTTTGTAGTACCACTTACAAACATTACCTTCGAAGCATCAAGGGGTCGAGGTACATCCATCACGCCACCTTGTGGGAACTGATCACTTTTTCTTACATGCTTTTTATACATATTTAATCCGGGTAGCAAAACCTTATTGCTGTTTTCGTACACTCTTTCAATGGTGCCTTCTTTACCTTTGTCTTTGCCCGAAATAATGCGTACTTTGTCGCCTTTTCTAAGTTTCATAATCGTAATTAATAAATTTCAGATGCTAAACTTGCAATTTTGTTAAATGCGCGCTCTTTTACTTCACGCGCAAGTGGACCAAAGTAACGTGTGCCCTTTGGATCTTTTGAATCACGCGCCGTCAATATAACGCATGCATTGTCATCAAATCGCACATAACTTCCATCGTTTCTTCTAGATTCTTTTTTTGTTCTCACAACCACTGCGTGCACCACATCACCCTTTTTTACTTGTCCAAATGGATCTGCTTTTCTAACCACGGCAGTTACTACATCGCCCAAATGTGCGATCTTCATGTTACCTCTGCCTGGGATACCTATTATATAGGCTTCCTTGGCACCGCTGTTATCGGCCACATTCATAACTGATCGTAGTTGTAACATAATTAGTGATAATTAATACTTCTTAATAACTTTAAATTGCTTATCTTTAGAAAGCGGTCTGGTTTCTTCTATATCAACAGTGTCTCCATCTTGAACTGCCACACTACCATCTAGATGTGCCTTAAACTTTTTATGTTTCTTGAGAATTTTGCGATACAATTTGTGTTTGTAAGCTGTTTCAACTTCAACAACCGCTGTTTTCTCCATTTTTGTTGACACAACTTTGCCGGTTAATACTTTTGCCATGTTATTGTGATTTTTCGTTCAAAATTGTTAATACAACTGCCAATTCTTGTTTCTTTTTTCCGAGTGCATTGGTATTTTTAGGCTTGTTAATTGAACCCTCTATACCCATGCGAGCAATTTCTTCTTTTAGTTTTTGTGCAGAGAGCATGAGCTCTTGAGCACTCTGGTCTTTTAATTTTTGTAATTCCTTTGATTTCATATGTGTCGTGAAACTAATTTTGTTTTAACACCCAATTTTGATGTTAAGTTTTTATGCATCGCTTTTGCTGTCAACTCATCTAAGCCTTCTAACTCAAATAAAATTTTTCCCGGCGTTACAACTGCAACATAATGCGACACATCACCCTTTCCTGCACCCATTGTTACTTCAGGTGGTTTCTTGGTATAAGGGCGATCAGGAAAAATACGCATCCAAAATCTACCTGCTTTTCGAGTTGCACGTGCCATAACAACACGGCATGCCTCTATTTGTCTATCAGTAATCATTCCGCTATCAAGTGTTTTAACACCAATGGTGCCAAAATTAACATGGTTTCCCTTTATTGCAGTGCGGCGATATATGCCTCTAAACTGCCTTCTATGTTTTAGTCTTTTTGGTTGTAACATGATTATTCTTCTTCTGGCTTACGCGCAATCCAAACTTTTACTCCCACATACCCAGACTTAGTAAGGGCTGGGTAGTTTGCATAATCAACATCTTCTCTAAGTGTAGAAACAGGCACTGTTCCTTCATAATATTTTTCAGATCGGGCAATAGCAGCTCCTCGAATTCTTCCGCCAATTTGAATTTTGATTCCCTTTGCGCCTGATTCCATAACCTTTTCCATGGTATGGTGAATAACGGCACGGTGAGGAAGGTTCCTCTCAAGTTTAGAACCCAAATCATGTGCAATATAATATGCATTCAAATGTGGTCTTTTAACAGGCTCAATACGCAATTCAATTTTCATCTTGTCTCTTTCGACTTTATCTTTACCAATACTTTCAACAATAAACTTCTTCACATCTTCAAGCCCTTTGCCCCCGCGACCAATTATCATACCCGGCTTGACGGCATGAATGGTAACCACTATTTTGTTGATAGCTCTTTCAATTTCGACTCGTGTAATGAGAGCAAAACTAAATTTCTTAAATACACCCTTGCGAATAATAATATCTGACTTAAGATTCTCTCTAAAAGTTCGCTTTTCTGGGAACATCCAACGAGAATCCCATGTGCGTGTTATTCCTATGCGAAAACCGGTAGGGTTAACTTTTTGTCCCATAATTTTTTATGATTTCTTTGCAACTTTTTTTAACTTCTTTTACCTCTTTTGCCTCTGCAACCGTTTTGGTTGTTTCTTTAACTTTTTTTTTGTTTTGGCTCTACTTGCATTAGTACAACAGTTATATGCGATGTTTTTCGCTTATATGTTTTTCCGGTACCTCGAGAACCGGCACGATATCTCTTGAGGTATACTCCCTCGTCAATTTTGAGGGTTTTAAACTCCATCTTTTCAGGAAGCATATTATAAACTGTTTTTCCGTTATCTACAGCTGATTTTATCGCCTTTCCAAAGAGTTTTTGCTGTTCTTTTTT
>LMZU01000006.1 GCA_001567245.1 Microgenomates bacterium OLB23 | reverse complement strand
ATTTGCGATTCGTTCCCTTTGTGTTGTTTTTGGTTTTAGAGTAAGCCCGGTTTTTTTTTATATCAAACAAAATAATATTCACCATTCTCGCGTAGCGAAAACAGATGCAAGTTTTTATATTTCTTAAAAACTCGTCTTTTTCTACCAAAATCTTTGTTGTGTGGTTTTTTTGGAATTACCTTTTCATATGGTGGAAATTCCCCCTCTATAATTCGTGAAATTATTACCACATCACCAATGCTAAACTGCACAACCTTTTCGGTTTCTGCAATTATCGCAGAAACAGCAGCTCCTTTTTTTGCCTGTTTTACCACCTCGTTTAAAATATGTGACGGAATTATGCCTTCAGGAAGCCCTATACTGTCTTTTTCTAGTTTTAAAAGAGATAGTCTAAAGCCGTCTGTTGTTACCACCTCTCCCCCTCCTTTTGTACCAAAATACACGCCAGTTAAAACAGGGCGGGTTTCTTCTTTTGAGGCAGAAAACAGTACAGAATAAAGGTCATCAACCACTTTTTTAGGTACCTCTACGCTCTTCCCCACCACTTCTGGAAGGGGTGGGAAGTCATCGGTTTTATATGTATTAAAATACCCTTTGTTTTTACCTTGTGATATAACAAGGCTCCCACCCTCTGTTTCGAGGGTTATGTCTGTATTCGAAAGGAGCGATATAAACTCAAGCGTTTTTTTAGAATCAAATATAATATCTCCTTCTTTTTCAATAATTGCTTTTATTTTTATGTAATAAAAATCATTAAGGTTTGTGGTTGTAAGACACACATGGTCACCATATGTGGTTAAACGCGTTCCCTGTATTGATTGTATAGAAGATATTTTTGCTGAGATAAAACGAGAACCTGTAGACAAGTTTTCCTCAAACACCCCTTTTTGTATGTGTATTTTCATTCTATCTATATATGTTTATATTAGTAGTTATAGTGCGTGTGCATAAGTTTATAACAGGGCTTGTGTATTTGCAATTCTGCGATATTACAACCCATACCACAACATTACTTATGTGAATAGTGTTGTGGATGTTATGTTGATAATGCAAACGCGGCTGCCTTCTCTACTTCTTCTCTAAACCGGCCATCTGCGAGCATTTTGGCTTGAACCTTATCTGAACCATGCATCACGGTTGTATGGTCTTTTCTGTTGAGCATAAAGGCAATCTCAATGAGGTTAATACCAACCTTTCTACGAAGCACATACATAATAATTTGGCGTATGTCTGAAACAGCCTGTGCGCGAGTTGGGGCTTTTTAATAATAGATGGCTTTATTTGATAGTATAAACACAGATTTTTTATAACATCATGAGGAGAAACCTTTTGTGCAATTCTTGCTGCCTGCATGCCTAGCTCCCCCTGGGTTGTCTCCATGGTAATTTTATTGCTCTGAGACTCCATGAGAGATACAGAAAGAAGCCTCAAAAGCGTTCCTTCAAGCTCTCTTGAGTCTGTTACCTTCTCAGCAATCTCTTTGGCAGCATCTATATCTATGTCTATATGGCGCTCTTCTGCTTTTATAAGCAAAATAGCAGTGCGAAGCTCAAAGTCTGGTTTTTGAATATCAAGAATAAGGCCGCCCGAAAAGCGAGATCTAAGGCGGTCTTCTAACTCCTTAATTTCTTTTGGGGGGCGGTCAGAGATTAATGACCAACTTTGCCCGCCCCCCTGCACTATTGCATTAAATGTATGATAAAACTCCTCTTGTACATAGCTCTTTCCTGCTATAAACTGCACATCGTCGATAATGAGTAAATCAAGCTCTCTATATTTCTTTCTGAGCTCTCTAGTGTTCTTTACCTTTATAGACTCAACAAGATCGTTGGTAAATTGTTCAGAGGTGCAGTAGAGCACTTTTTGCTGAATATTTTTTTGCAAGATATGGTTGGCTATGGCGTGTGAGAGATGTGTTTTTCCTACTCCCACGTCGCCATATATAAAAAGAGGGTTGTATATTCTTGCGGGGTTTTCGGCAACGGCTTGCGCCGCTGCGTGTGCAACATGATTGGTTGCAGAAACAGCAAAGTTTTCAAATGTGTAGCGGTCTTGAATGTGGGCTTTTTTTAATACCCCCTCTAAAGAGTCTTTATAGTCTATAAGCGGCAGCCCTGTTGAGGGGCCCTCTTCGGCTAGTGGGGTTTGTTCTTTTTCTTCTTTTTTGCCCTTTTTTTTCTTGGGTGGTTTAATAAGAATTTCTAACTGCACCTCTTTTTGTAGAAAGTCCGACAAGTGCTTTTCGATGATTTTTTTTCTTCCGTCTAAGAACATCTTTCCTCCCCCGTTTTCGTGCGATATTTTTTATAAGGCTTCCACCTACCTCTTCAAGCTTTGTGTTTATAAGGACAGAAGACAATACGGGTGAAGATTCTTGTTCTTCGAAATATGTAAGGAATTCTTTCCAGTTCATTTTGAATATGTGGATAAATTATCCACAACTATAATTGATGGTTATCCACATTTCAACAGAAGTTAGTACACCTGTGGATTATTTAAGGGTAGATTTAATATCCGCGTTTTATGCGGCGGAGCGTTTCAATAAGCCAATTGAGCCAATAGGTGGGTTTTAGAACAAGGTCCTGGGTTTTTACATAGCGAAGCTCTTCTCCTCCAAAGCCCTTTTTAAACACAGTGAGCCCCCTCCATGGGTGATTTGGTTTGTCATCGTCAGATATACCCCAAAAATTGTAGTAAGAAAACCCCTTTTCTTTAAGGTTTTTAATAATATACCACTGGAGAAGGTGGGGTGCCGGAATATTATTGTCTTTATGAGACCCACCATAATGGTAAAAACCCGATGCACCCTGGGTAATAACCATCGCACCTGCTAAATCTGTTTTTTTATCACCATTTTGGGTATATGCAAAATAAAGCTGAGCGCAACCCGATGCTGCAAAGGTGGTAAACTCTTGCTCTATAAATGCTCTACTGTGACCTACGTACTCCTGGTGTTTTACGGTTTCGGTATAAAGCTTAAAAAAGCGGTCAAAGTCGGCCGGGTTGTTTGAAATATCAAAACTAACACCATACGACGCTTCGCGCTTAAGAATGTAGCGGGTAGATTTGCGCATGTGTGCGAGGAGCTCGTTTGTGGTTGGTAATAAGCTAAGCCTCCACGAGAGCTCAGATTGAGCAAACATAGGTGCTTGGCGGTAGCCAAGCGAAGAAAACATAAGTGCGTGGTCACTGGTGCGCTGTAGTGTGGGTGCCACGCGGACAAACACACAACGCTCGCGTATTGCTATGTTTTTAAGGTGTTGTGGTGAGAGTGCTTAATGCCTTTGTGAGTATGGTTGGGTTTGCTGCAAGCGCTGGTGCAAAGAGCGGCCCATGCGGCACCAGCAAATAAGACCCCCTACGAGCCACTGTTTTTAATAGCGAGCGCTATTCCTACTAATGCATGGGCATCATCATAAAGGCCCACATACCATTACCCCCATGCCCCTTTGTGTATTTGTTTCTCCCCACTCCCACGACTGATGAAAAGTATCATTGGTAAATGTGGTTGCCGCAGCATTCCACACCTCTTTAGAAGAGACATTCTCGATAGTGAAATTAGTATTCATGGTCGTGTTTTTTTATAAACGAAATAATAGCGAGCGCATCATTAACAGAAATATTAATGTGCGTAGGGAGGTTTATTGTGTGTTGTGCAAGGTTTTCTGCACGAGGGCATCTATGGTAGCCAAGCCGTTGTAAGTTGGCTCCTACGGGGTCTACAGCGCCCCTGTACCAGTTGCCAAGGTGCAGGTTGTGCTTTTGGGCATTTTTTTAAAAACACCCTTTTGTTTTTCACAACAATCGGAATGCGTAAATATGGCGCTGGTTTTAAGCCAAGGCCCAGCTCTGAGATATATATGCTACTAATGTGTGTGCGGTGTGTAGTAAAAACATCGAGCTTTTTTAACTGATACACGGCAAGCTGTTGTAGTTTTTTTGGAAAGGCATAGTGGGTAAAAAATGGCATGTCACCACCCCACTCTTTTTTTATATACGGCGCGTGATAGTAGGCCAAGCATGCGTGCTGTTGCAAGGAATAGTTTGCCAATTCCAACATTATAAAGAGGCAAAGATATAGCATATATTATGAGATAAAGTAGTTGTTGTGAGGTAAAAAAACCATGGAGCTGGCTCCAGGTTTTTCTCGAAAGAGCTGAGTGCGGCGGCAACAGTTTTGTTTTTTGTAAGTGCCGCACCACCAAATACAGAAGACACAACCTTATCGCGCCCAAAACTTACAATAGACACATCACCAAAACTACCCAAGGGCTGCGATGCATACATACCACCCAATGCATGGGCACAGTCTTCAATAATAAACAAATTATGTTTTTTTGCCGCTAGCGCAATTGCCTTCATGTTGGCTGCAATACCAAACGTATGCTGCACAATGATTGCCTTAGTGTTTGGGCCTATATACGATTCTAAATCGTCTACAAGATTATAGTGATCATCAACATCAACAAACACGGGTTTCAAGCCATTCCACACAACGGCATTTGGCACTGCAACACAGGTAAAGCCCTGCAACAACACCTCATCGCCCTCACGCAAACCAAGGGCCTTAATTGCATAATAAAGTGCCGAGCGCCTGATGAAAATAAAAATGCCTCGTGGTTAGGAAAGAGCTTGTTTAGCGCACCTCGCAGATTAGAGTCTTTTTTTGCTTGCTTGTCCCAACATAAGCCCTAATGCAAGGCGAACGTCGTCGCGTTGAAAATTGGGAGCAAAGCTAATAGATATTGGTTTTTTAAACATGTTGTGTGTTCTTAACAAACCTTATTATTTCTGGACTAATCTTACCCTCAAGTGCAACTACACAGTCTTTAGACATCACCGCCGAAAGATATGAGATAACTGTATTATAGTCAGTCATGAGGCGAATTTTCTCTGGTGGCACGTGTTTTTTTTATGTCGTCAAAGTAATCGTTGGTGGTTATTATTGCTTCTATTCCTGCTGCACCAATAAGGCGACCAAGGTTTTGGTGCACTTGCGAGGCCTGACTACCCAACTCAATAACACACGGCATTACAAGAATTTTTTTTGGGTTGAGATAAAGACGACATGTGGCTAACGATGGTTGTGGCACTCATTTCGCTTGTGTTTTGAGTGTCGTCTATAATCGTCGCACCCGCCCACCCCTTTGTTGTATGCAGTGTTTTGGCCGAAGACGTAAGTTGCTCAATAGACTTTTTTATCACAGATGGCTCTATACCATGTGTGAGGGCTATTAGGATTCCTGGTACCGCATTAATTTGTATTTCAGCAGGAATAGCACAAGCAGCTAAAGCTGTGCGCATGTCTTTGGGTAACACATTAGTAGAATACGCAATAACGTTTATGTTCGGGTTTTTGCTGCTATGATCATATTTACTCTGTGCGTTCACATATGCAGTGGATTTTGGTTTTAAGCTGTCTAAAAGCTCTGATTTGCCCCTTATTATGTTTTCTTGTGAACCAAAAAGCCCAATGTGTTGATTTGCAATGCCAGTGAGAATGCCAATATCGGGCATGGCAATACTACATAGTTCAGCAATTTCTCCTCGCTTGTAGGCGCCCATTTCGACAACAAAAAAATTTATGGGTGGGCGCCAAATCATTAAGAATAGTGCGAGCCACACCAAGGGGGGTGTTGATGCTGTTTTTTGTGGAAAGCACCGAAAACTTTGATGACAATATGTGCGCGGTAAAATCTTTAGTAGAGGTCTTTCCATAGCTACCAGTGATGCCTATAACAATAAGCCCGCGCTTTTTTTAATTGTGTTATTTTGTGGTGGGCTTTTTTATATGTGTGTTGTCGCAAAACAAACTCAACTGGCTGTATGAGGGCCAGTGCTATAAGCACAACACCAAAGGAGAGTAAGAGCATGCTTACCATGCCTATCACACCAAACAAAAATACAACCAAGGCGCCCAGCACAAAAGATATAACAGTAATAAGAATAGCTTTGCTGGTTGGTTGAGGCAGCATACCTGCAGAAAAAGGCGCACCTATACCCGTTATTACAAATGAGGTAATAAAAGACTTATGCTTTCGCAACACATGCTCCTGTAACCTATCTAGGCGGTACTCTTTAAGCTGCAACAAGTACACAGCATATAAAACCTGATGCACATATTTTATTAAGCCAACCACCAAAAAAAATTGAATATAGTTCATAAAAAATTCTTGAATACATTTTGCTACCCACTTTGGGTGGGTTATATGAATATTATGACCGGCACCAATGGTTTTTAGGGTGCCGTTTTGTAGCATTGCGACTATTTTCTCTCCCATCCATAAAGGCGTCGCGGTATCGTGTGTGCCCCACACGCAAAGTGTTGGGCACACAATTTTTTTAACATCTTCTGTTGCATCATACGCCAGCATATTTTTCATGGTTTGTTTCATAATTGCGCTGGCTTTGTAATAGTCAGACTCACGCGCCAATTTGTACAGTACTTTTTCGGCAAAACCATAAATCGGGGTTTGTTTAATTGGGGCAAGTGCCACCTTTCCTACTTTTGCCACATACCCATACACCCTTTTTTTCATCGAAAGGTGGCTGTTGGGCAAGCCCGCAGCCGAAATGAGTACTAGCCTGTGAACGTTTTTATATCGTGCTGCATACCTAACAGCAATGCGTCCACCATTCGAGTGTCCAACAAGCACAATATGCTTTAACTTTTTTTCATTTAAGTAATTTTCAAGCCATGCAACATAGTCATCAACAGAATAGGGCTTAATGGGGTCTTTGCCGCCAAACCCTGGGAGGGCGGGAATAAAAGTATTTTCGAGCTCAGCGGCAACCGCCTGCCATCGGTTGGGCGTGCTTCCCCAGCCATGGAGTATTACTATAGATTGTTTTGTCACCCTAAAATTATATCAAACCATGTTAGACAAAAGAAAATATAGGGAGTACAATAAGCTCGCCGTCCAAAACGGACAAGCGGTACCTGTTCACCTCGAGCACTAAAAACACTGGAGTATGCAATGGCAAAATTAACAAAGAGGTCTTATGACGACCCGCTTGTCGTCAGAGACGCGGAAGTGTGGTTCAGCGGAACAAACTTGCTGTACCACACCAGGGTAGGAGGACGCCTCTATTGGAACTACGTTCTAAAGGAGGAAGGCGGAACCTCATATATTATGGTCGAAGACCCCATTTTGGGGTGGGCCCGGGTTGAGTTTGACCGGGCCAATGTTCCTTATGGCAATCCCACCTCATAGAGGTGGTGCCGAGTGCCACTATTAAGGCGCCCCTCGGCAAGCGGTTCACCCGCTTTCCGAGGGCGCCGCCTTTTCCAATATAGCTTGTCAGCTCGTGTATAATAGAAAAACTGGAATGTGTTTGGGCCGGTAGCTCAGTTGGCTAGAGCATCGCGCTGGCAGTGCGGGGGTCAGGGGTTCAAGTCCCCTCCGGTCCACATTCTCGTACTTTATAAAAAGACGGTGGATAGCACATTAAATCTTAGTTTCTAGCGTTTAGTGTGCTGTCCATCTTCGGGACAGCTCGTTGAACCCGTAAAAGGAAGGTGCTCATGTATACACAAGCAAGTCCCTTTGTGTGTCGAGCCGCCAACGTCTGGTGGTCGAGTGGCCCAGATGGAGGGCTGGTTGACGTGACTATCCGTGACCCGAACGACAACCGAGTCAACAACGGAGACGACAGCGGAGACTACGAGCGGTTCTATCGGCAGCCCTATGAGGTTGACGCGTCTGGCAACGCCCATGTTCTCGTGGAGTACCCGGGCCGAGGGTGGGTCAAGGCAACGTTCACTACCCGACGGGTCTGCAGAGGGCCCATGCCCAATCTGCTCATCAGTGGTGGATGGTGACAGTCGAGGCCTGAGCCATTGATCGTGCGAGAATACGCGCCCGGAAATTGTTGGTTTCAACACCACAATCGAAGGGCGCATTTTTCTTTAATAACACGGACGGTCCTAAAGAAGACACGGTCTTCTTATTGCACATGCAGGTAAAAGCTCATTAAACCACTGCCGTGGTCAATATACTTAATTTTAATTATAGGCCCATTGCAGTTTTGTGAGGAAGAATAAAGAGTGCCATCGGCAACAGCCCTAATAACATCACTTGAGTTGCTTACCATATCGTATCCTGTATGAATTCCCCCGCTGTACGAATATCTCCACGACCATGGTGTTACCCCGTACCCCTGCGTAATAACAATAGGATCGCTCAAAGGCCACATCCAACTGCTCCCCACAAACCCACCCGGATCAATCCATTGTCCATCTCTGCGCACCTCAAAATGCAAATGTGGCCCAGTTGAGCAATTTGGGTAACCTGTGTTTCCTACAAGCGCTATTGGATCACCTTTTTTAACCTCTCCCACCTTTTGGCCCGTCTCTACAGCCTTGTTTATTGCCTGAAACTCAGCCAGCGCCTGGCTGAGTAGTTGTTGGAATTTCTTTTCATCGCTTTTTGTTTGATCTAACAAAGCATTTTTTTGCGAAATTTGATTTTTTCAAATTCAAACTCTCTGTGCTTCGAGGTCCTTTTCAAGCTTTTCAAGTTTCAACCTTTTTGTCTTCTCTTAAAAGATTTTTTGTTCAGAAAAAATTTACTTTTTACCTTGCTGTGTGCGCAGCGCAAGCAAACGATCATTTTCTTGTGCAATCTGAATGTATTTTAAGCTGATTGGGTAAAGCGTAGCAGCCTCTGGAGAAAAGCAAAAATATCAAGAATGCTAGCTCCTTTGTTTTTATAACCCTGCACAATCTTTTGCAGCAAAAATTACTGTTAGATGGTCTAGTGTAGAGTTCAAGTTTTTCAATTTTGTGAGTAAGTTGCTCGATTTTCTGTTTTGAGTAGACTCTATATCGTGTTGAGTTTTTTTGAATGCGCACCTGAGCCAACTCGACACGCGTGTTAATGAGCTGAATTTGAGAGGTCAAGCTGCCCTTTTGAGCTCTAGCAGCTGTTTAACTTCTCCTCATACTCTTTAATTTTGTTTTGACAATCATCTTTGTTTGAACATATTGCTTGGGCTCTTACAGAAGATTGTGAGACAAGTAAAAGTGCAACAAAAAGAGCAAGTACCACACTCACATGTACATAGAAGTTTCTGACCATGTTTTTATTATAACCGACCCGGGAGCTATGTTAGAATACAGTCATGGATTACTATAAAGAGCAACAGTACCTTGCACAAGTAGACAAAAACAACAATATTATCGGAAAAGTAGAGCGATGGAAGGCTCACAAAGAAAAAAATTCTTCATAGAGGCTTTTCGGTTTGTCTTATATACAAAGGCAAGGCAGTTTTACAACATAGAAAGCACTTGTTGTTTGACGGAACCATAGATTTAACCGGCTCATCACACCCCATTTATATAAACAACACCCTAGAAGGAAAATGAAAGCGCCATACTAAGATGCCTCGAAAGAGAATGGCGCTTTAGCAAAGACGACCTTATATCACCTCTCGTTAACAAAGGCACCTTTTATTATTCGGCAAATGACACGCTCACCGAGTATGGCGAGCACGAAATATGTTATTTATATACAGCCGAAGTTAAAAGAGTTCCAGAATTTTCACCAGATTTTGCGTATGGGCAATCTGTAGTTGAGGTTGATAAGCTAAAAAATAAAGACTTCCCCTTAACCAAGGCTTTTACGCCATGGACAGGGCCATCAATAGAGTTGTTGTAGCAAGCTTTGCGTTAATAAGTCGGTAATTATGCGGTAATTATTATGAAGGGTGTAAAAGAATCAAAAAAAAGTTGCAATATTAGGAGGTGGCCTTACCGGGCTCACAGCTGCATATGATCTTGCCCGTGCAGGCCACAAAGTTACCCTTTTTGAAAAGGCCCCTATTTTAGGCGGCCTAGCAGTGGGTTTTAAAGGAAAGGGCTGGAAATGGCCCCTAGAGCGAGCATACCACCATCTTTTTTCTAATGACGACGACATTATTACTTTTGCAAAAGAAACCGGCTTTACAGACATTTACTTTACCGAACCACACACAGACTCACTCTACTTTAAAGACGGTGCGTATACCTCCTACCCCGTAGATTCGCCGGTAGATTTTCTCCGTCTTCCCCTCTTAAGCCCAGTAGACAAAATACGCGGTGTTATTGGTCTTGGCATACTCAAAGTTCTCCCCTTCTTTTCTTTCTATGAAACTATTTCTGCAGAGCAGTTTGTGCGAAAATACATGGGCAACAAAATGTGGGAAGTGTTCTTCGAACAGCTTTTTCGGAAAAAGTACGGTAAATATGCGGGAAATATTTTAGCTTCGTTTTTATGGGCCCGCATTCACAAGAGGACAAAAGACCTGGGGTATATTCGTAATGGGTTTCAAAGTTTTATTGAACATATTGAAAAAATAGATGTAAAGCTTGGAGTAAGAGTGAAGAAAAACTATGAAATTACCAATCTGGAGCAAAAAAATGGCTCATTTCTAATAGATGGTTCGCGCTTTGACGTTGTTGTTTCAACACTTCCGTCGCCTATTCTTGCTAAGGTTGCAGGCAACGTGCTGCCTAAGGACTACTTAAACAAAATACAAAATCTACACTATCTGCACGCACGAGTGCTGATTATTGAAACAGATCAGGCATTATTAGATGGCACATACTGGCTTAATGTGTGTACCGACAAAGTGCCACTCATGCTTGTTGCTCAACATACAAATTTTGTTGATAAAAAATACTACAATGGCAATCACATTGCCTATGTAGGCTATTATTTGGAGCGGGAAGACAAGATAATGAGAATGTCTGAGAGCGAGTTTAAAAAAGAGGTGCTGAGCGGATTAAATAAGTTTATTACTAAAAACTTTAAGGTAATAAACACCTACGATTTTATAGGCCCATTCGCCCAACCCATATTTGATGCATCTTTTGTTAAAAACAAACCCAATTTTACTACCCCTGTTCCACACTTTTATATAGCCAATCTAGACATGACATACCCATACGATAGGGGAACAAACTATGCGGTACAGCTTGGTAGAAAGGTCTCTGCGTTAATAAATCGGTAATTATGCGGTAATTATTTTAGCCCTGTTGCCATAGTAATAGCCTTATCAACGGTAGAAAAAGCAAGTTGTTGCTGTAGTGCCTCTTTTGGAGAAAAGAATGCGAAATCTACAACATCGTCAGAGGCTTTTAGGGTGCCCGAAACAATATGTGCGGTGATAACTGTTGCGAGGGTTGGGTAAATAACCCCCTGGTACTCATATTCATCAACAACTGCGTCAAAAATATTGTCGATATTTATATCAACCTGAAGTTCTTCTTTGATTTCTCGTTTTGCTGACTCGATAATTGTTTCACCCACAGTAATAAAGCCGCCTGGCAAATCCCAATAGCCTTTAAACGGCTCTATGCCGCGCTTTGTTAAAAGAATGTCACCAGATTTATTAAAAATAACCACAGCAGTTGTGGGTTTTGGGTTTATATAACAGTGAAGTCCGCAGTAAGAACAATGGGGAAAGCCACCCCTGTGTTGAGAAAGTTTTTCCCCACAACGGGGACAATAGATAAAGGCGTCTTCAATGTGCATAGGTAGATTTTTTATGCATGTGATATTGGTTTTCACCGTAAGATTCTATATGGGGCTTGTTGACAAGCTCTTCTAATATCTGCCACCTACGTTTTTTTTCTTTGTGGGGCACGTTATCGGCCATTATTTTTGTTGCCGCAGTCATAGGCCTTTGTGAATACATGGCAACATACGCCTTATAAAAGCCAACTTTTTTGCACAAATCTACAGTATTTTCAAACTCTTCACGTGTCTCGCCGCAAAAACCAACGATAATGTCGGTGGTGAATTTAATATCAGGAATTTTTTCTCGAATTTTGTTGATAATTGATAAGTATTCTTCGCGAGAGTACCAGCGATTCATACGTTTGAGTACGTTATTGTCCCCATGTTGAAGAGGGAGGTGAAGTACTCTGGTGATGTTTTTGTTGCGTGCCATAACACCGATAACTTCGTCAGAAAAGTCCCAGGGGTTTGATGACACAAAATCTACGCGCTCAAAGCCCATTTGCGCGATTTCTTCTAGTAAATGAGGAAAGAGGGTAGGAATACGCAGGCGGCCAAGATGTTGTACATACACTGGCTCAACCGCGCGGCCGTTAACAATAAAAGCAGGGCTTTTTTTTAATGGTACCTTTCCTTTTGGTAAAGCTTTTTCTTCAAAATAGGTTTTGTCGGGTAAATCGCGCATTACTTGAATATTTTTTTCGCCAACTATAAGATCTGCGCCGTATGAGTTTACATTTTGGCCAAGCAGGGTGATTTCTTTATAACCCTGGGTCCTTAGCTCTTTGCATTCTTCAATAATATCCTCATATGGCCGCGAAACTTCGCGGCCGCGGGTAAAGGGAACAATGCAAAAGGTACAAAAGTTGTTGCAGCCATTAGAAATTGGAACCCAGGCAGCTGTTTTGCTGGTACGAATTGGGGCAAAATCAAAGCCAACTTCTTCTATTGGCATAAACTCATCAACTCCCGGCATTGCCTTTTTAATTTTTTTAAGCACCTTACCGGTTTTGTCACGAAACGCAACACCAACCATACAACCGGTAACAATTATTTTGAGAGAGGGCTTTTTATTTTTAAGCTCGGTGAGATTTTTAACAAGGCCATACACGCGATTTTCAGCAGACTCGCGCACCATGCAGGTGTTTATTACAATGTGATCTGCATCTTCGTAAGAAGATGCAGGAGTCATGCCGCGCGCCTGCAGGCGCGCTTCAACTCTTTCTGAATCAGCAGCGTTTTGCTGACACCCAAATGTTTTTACAAAATATTTCATAATTTATCCCCCCCAACTTTGATATCTACGAAGTGCAATGCGCCAAAAACCAAGAGAAAGCCACAAAGCTCCAAATGATAGTATAACACCAACTGTTCCCTGCAAAATACCAAGCGTGCCAAATACTGCTTGAGAAGGAAAGGACATCATAATACCCACGGGCACCACAAACGTTAAAATTGACCGCATAGGTTCTTTGTATATTTCCAGTGGGAATCTGCCTGCAGATACCACGTCACGATAAATAAGAATACCGTGGTCAACATCGGTAGTAATAATAGCAAAGGCAAGCACCGCAACATGAAATGCAGCAGCCAAAACCATTGAGTTGACCACAAACCCTGCATATAGCCACAAAGAGACAGCGCTTATATTTGGAATGAAATATAAAATATATGCCGCCATACACACATACCCAACAGAAATAACAAGATCCATTGGGTCAACGCCACCAACGAGTACCCGCAATAATGCTGGGTATGGCTTTACCAAAACGCTATTAAGCTCTCCCGATATTACCATTTGTCTAAATCGATATACCTCTCTAAACAATGCCTGAGACACAGAATCTATAATGCTAAATGTTAAGAAAAAAATAAGCGCCTGATCTGCAGAGTAGCCCTTAATAGTATTAGTGTGTGTAATAAGGTAGTAAATAAAAAAGAAGAACATAGCAAACCGGATAAGTTTAGCAACCGTAAATAAAGCCACCGAAACCTTGCTTTGCATAGAAGTCATTACCGAATAGCGTGACAGCAGCCAAAATATTTCAAAGTATTTTCCTAAATTATTCATAGTTACCTTCCATAAAAACTGTAACCCCGTAACCCTCTTTTCCATATAAATACCATAAAAAATGTTGATGCAAAACCCAAAACACCGTTGCCATACTATAAAATATCAATTCGCTCCCTGTATAACCAAGATAGAGTTTAGAAGGAACAAAATAAAAGTATGGAAAGGGTGTTAAAAGCAGCGCTTTATAAACCCCAGTGGGGAGAATATCAAGTGGAAAGAATCCTCCAGAAAAAAACATCACCAAGATGAAAAAAATAAAGCGAGGTGCCCATACTTCTGGTGACCAGAACGCAATAAAAGATATGAGCATATTAATATTAAATGCAATAAGACAACCAAGGAAAGTAAAAATAATAAGAGCTGTCCACATAAACGGATCGGTAGAAACAATAATTTGAGGTTTTAGAAGAGCAAAAAGAATATATACCTCTAATATAGAAAACACAACATTAAGGAGTTTATCTGTAAAATCCCTAGTAAGGAAATATCCAAAGAATGAGAAGGGTTTGAGTAAAAAGTTAATAACATCGCCATTGAGAATTTGCCCAGCTAAATCTGGGGTTCTGGTGGCAAGCACAAAGCTCGAAATAACCGTAGAGAGCAACACGTACGTCATCATCTGGGCTTCTGAATAGCCAAAAATAGATTGTGACCCCTCGTATAAAGCAAGCCACAAATAATAGCGAATAATAAGACTAAAAAACGCCCTTGCTCGCCACAGGATAAAATTCATTCGATACGCAAAATATTCACTTATTGTGACGAGGAAAATATGCAGATACAGGGCCATATGTTATTGAGAATGCTTTTTTATTTCGGCGATGATTCGCTGTGGTTCAGCCTGTCCAGAAAGCTCTTTCATGACAGTGGGCATAATCATTTTGGGGTTTTGTGCAAATATATCTTGGTGTGTGTGCATTATACTGGCAACTTTTTTCTGCCAGTGCATCGTCAGAAAGATCTGCCGGCACATATG
This sequence comes from Microgenomates bacterium OLB23, assembly GCA_001567245.1. Taxonomy (GTDB): domain Bacteria; phylum Patescibacteriota; class Microgenomatia; order UBA1406; family HO2-37-13b; genus OLB23. The sequence continues at coordinate 5,244 of LMZU01000006.1, read as the reverse complement.
TTGCATATATAGCAATTTGAGCCTGATTTTGTGCTACCAAATCGATGCGGCCCCCCTGCGCAAACATATCGGCCGCCTCTCTGAGTTTTTTAATTACTCCACGAATAAGCTTGACGACTTCGTCGTCAGACATATCGGTTTTGGTATCAATTTCTTTGTTTTTAATTTCAGAAATAACCATTCGTAGAGCCTCAACCCTTTCTTGCTCTTTTGCCTTCATCGCGGCAATAAGGTCTTGTTGAATTTTTGTCTTTATCATATTATGATTGTTACACCAAACTATAACGTATGAGACGTAGAACTGCTTTCGATATTATAAAACAAATCCACAGCGAAATCGAGGAGCAGACCGTACCAATCGAGGCGATGGTGCGCGATATTCAAATGATGGGTTTTAAAATTCGACCTCTCGTCGGAGATATTTCTATTATTACCAAAATGCATGACGAGGTAGTGCGTTCGTTGTGGAAGGTTGGAAAGATAGACGAAATAATTAACAACTACATGTATGAGCTTGACGAAGACGATCAAGACAGGCTTATTGACTATCTTAAAAAAATGGAGGTTGAAGCAGAAAACCGCATACGCGATTCATTACAAAAAAAGAAACAAAACTTTCTAAAAAACAAACTAACTCAAAATAGAGGTCTTTAAAGACATCTTCACAGATACAGTGATTAACTGATATACTCGTTTTTACTATGCGCGCCCCTGTTATATTTGATATAGAAACAAAAAAAACCTTTAGAGAAGCCCCAAACCATAGAGATCTGGGTATTTCTGTTGTGGGTGCATATGACTATAACACAAACACCTACCATACATTTCTTGAAAAAGAACTTGGAGAACTTTTCGTGTTGCTAGAAAACGCATCTGTAGTAATTGGATACAACTCAGATGGGTTTGATCTTCCGGTTTTGCAGTCATACTACCCCGGCGATGTCACACAGTTTAAATCATTTGACATACTTGCAGACATAAAACGCATTTTAGGTAGAAGAATAAGCTTGGATGAGGTTGTAAAGGCAACGTTGGGCGAGGGAAAGTCGGGGAATGGGCTGCAAGCTATAACATATTATCGAAAAGGCATGTGGGAAGAGCTAAAAAAATACTGTCTAGATGATGTACGACTTACCAAAGAATTGTTCGATTTTGGGGTACGGGAGCGAAAAATTTTTTATAACACACCTGCAGGGCAGCGATTTATGACAGTATCGTGGGATTCACACATGAACAACACCAGCTCAAATGACATAAGCCTCACGCTCCCATTTTAGCGTGTGACTTGCTATAATTACTTTCAAGGTGAGCCTCAAAAAATTACATTACGTATTTATAGCAGCACGCCCTAATCAGTGGGTTAAAAATCTTGTCATTTATACCTCTATTTTGTTTTCTGGGCAGCTTTTTAACCCCACGCTTTTTTTTTAATACAACAATAGGCTTTGTATTGCTGTGTATGCTTTCAGCAACTTCATACATTCTTAACGACATCATAGATTACCCTTTTGATAAAAAACACCCCGCAAAGAGTAAAAGACCTATCGCAGCAGGCCAATTATCAATTCCCGATGGCACGTTTGTGGTTTTTGTGTTGTCGCTTACCGCGCTCATATTATCGTTGTTTTTTTCTATCTCATTCTTTTTTATAGCCTTTATCTTTTTACTGCTTCACTTTTTTTATTCACTCTACTTTAAGCAAAAACCAGTGCTCGATATATTTGCCATTTCTTTTTCATTTATGTTGCGCGCATTCGCAGGACAAATGATTACGGGTTATCATATTCAAATATGGCTTATCCTCACAATATTTTTCGCATCTCTATTTATTGCATCGGTTAAGCGGCATGCAGAGCTAGTAAACCACGGCACCGCCACAAGATCTACACTTTCAAAGTACAAAGAAACCCTTTTGCTTTTTATGACAAGCACTTTTGCAACCATGACCATAACTTCTTATTCTCTCTATACCTTTTTAGAGACACCACCTCTTATTCAAACCAACCTTTCAGAAACCTTCTCTTTTGTGGTGCCCGACTTTGAAGCTCGCAAGTGGTTAATGGTAACAATACCTCTTGTTGTATATGGCATTGCCCGATATGCGCAACTACTCTATGAAAAAGAGCAGGGAGAAGCCCCAGAGAAGATTATTACCCAAGACAAGTCGCTTATTGTTACCATGGCTATTTGGGGTATAATTGTCACTTCTCTTATATACGTTTTTTAATATGATGGTATGAAACCACATGTATTTGTACTTGACACAAACCTTTTTTTTTAACATGGAGGGTGGAGCAGAACTGGGTAAGAATTCTCGTGAGGTTATGCAGTCGATTTATAACTATAGCTTGAAACTTGGCACAGATGTAGTGCAGTTTTATATGCCTCCTACCATTGTTGATGAAGTGCTTACGTTTCTTCCAGAAAGCGATGAGGGGCTTAAAAAGCTTTTATCTGTTGTGCAAGTAAAGAGCCCAGCAATAAGCGATATTAAGTTTTCTGCTAAAGTTTTTTATACACTCATTAAAGACATTCGAGAGCGCTCATATAGAGGTCTTACCATAGCAGAAGAAGAACTTGTTAACGCCGTAAAAGGAATGTCGGGTAAAACACTTGGACATATTGAGCAGCAAAAAGAAGTTGGAACACATATTACTAAACTGCGAGAAAGGTACAGAAACGCCACGCGAACAAAGTTTTTAGATAGCGTAGCCGATCTTGACCTTATTGTGCTTGCCCAAGAGCTAGATGCAAGCGTAGTAAGCTCAGATGAGGGCATTATGATATGGTCGCGTATATTTGGCGTTAAAGAAGCTAAACCCCAGTTTTTGAAGGATCAACTCGAGGCTCTTCTCCATCGGGCATCAGCGAAGTAAGCCACAAGGCCATGCGGTCGGTTAAATTGTATTGTGGCTCTTTTAAATACACCAAATGCGCGCCCAGTAAATGCATTACTTTTTCTCTTGCTTCAGCATCATTTACAACCAGGTACACAAAAATCCCATCTTGAGGCTGCCCTGTGACGGTGAAGACATCATAATCAAAAACGCCTCAAAAGATAATAATGGGACAGACTCTCCCAACGATACATTCTGCCGGCAATATCTAGGCCAAACTTTGTAATACGGTAGGTTACTATAAGGGGAGGAGTTACGGTAAACACATACACCACAAACAAGGTAGACCATATGGGAAGAATGAGAATATAATCACCCAAAAAATACACCAATAGCGTGAGAAGGAATGCTATAGCAATGTAAAATCTTAGTACACCTTGCGATTTCTTTTTGTATGGTCGTATTGGTGCTTGCCAAGAAAATAGTTCTTGTGGGTGTACACCTGTGTTTACACCACTTGCTGGAGCAGTCTTTTGTTCGTCAATGGCGGTTCGAAGTTCTTCGGGGCTCACAGGCAATCTGCTAATTAATAACAACGCAATCAATACTAAGATTATTATCTTTTATTTGTCATTTAAAGTCAAACAGTGCCATGCAGCATAAAAACAGATTGTCGCTATATTGGGTCAACGCAGTCGTAGATACCCCATATTTTGTTCAATTTTTTTTGGAGATTGTAATTTTTTTTCACTTTTTTGATGGGTTGAGCCTGGGGCAAAGTGGGTGATATAGAAATGCCCTATTTTGATAGGTTGACACGCTTTTAGTAGTGTGGTCTAATCGATGATAACACAACATATGCATTGTATTTTTTGCAGTGACGACCAGACAGAAGTAGTAGAAACAAGAACAGCCGAAGACGGGCATACGGTACGAAGAAGAAGAGAATGTACCAAATGCCTTAAGCGCTTTACTACGTACGAAAGAGTAGAGCAGCTGCCAATAGTTGTGGTAAAGCGCGATAGACGCCGCGAGCGATTTGATCGCAATAAACTAAGCGACGGCATAATAAAATCTACCGGCAAAACCACAATTACGCTCGATCAGGTAGGAGAGATTGTAAAAAACGTAGAGATGGATTTAAAGCAAGAAGAGACTACAGAAATTGAGAGCAAGAAAATTGGTGAATTAGTAGCAAAATATTTGAAAAATTTAGATAAAATAGCCTACATCCGTTTTGCATCGGTATTTAAAAGATTTGTAGACGTAGAAGATTTTGAGAAGGAGTTAAAAAAGTTATTATAAGTTTCAATAGTACAGCATGAAATTAACAGGACTCTCACAAAAGGTTTTTCTAGATCGCTATTCGCTTAAAGATCTCGCAGGTGCCGCTATTGAAAAGTCACCAGAAGAAATGTGGCGCCGTGTTGCCCGAGGCATTGCAAAGCAAGAAAAAAAGAACCAGCAATCTAAATGGGAGGAAAAGTTTTATGATGTACTCAAAGATTTTAAATTTGTACCAGGTGGTCGCATTTTGTCAGGAGCAGGTACAGATTACAAAGTTACCTATTTTAACTGTTTTGTTATTCCATCACCTAAAGATTCCCGTCAAGGTATTTTAGAATCGCTCAACCAACTGGTCGAAATACAAGCCCGCTCGGGCGGTGTTGGTCTTAATCTTTCATCGCTTCGACCTCGCGGCGCACGGGTAAAAACTGTTAATGGGTTTTCTTCTGGCCCAGTTACCTGGGCAGGGTTGTTTTCATATGCTACGCACGACGTAGTTCAACAGGGAGGCTCGCGTCGTGGCGCCACAATGCTTATGCTGTGGGATTGGCACCCAGATGTTGAAGAGTTTATTACCGTCAAGCAAGACCTCACCAAAATTCATGGTGCAAATCTTTCTGTTTGCATCTCCGATGCATTCATGGAGGCGGTTAAAAAAGATGGTGATTGGGATCTTGTATTCCCAGACATTGATGACCCTCGCTATGACACAAAATGGAACGGCGAAATTGAAGAATGGAAGGCAATGGGAGGCAAAGTTCGTGTTTTTAAAACCATTAAGGCAAAACATTTGTGGGATCTTATTTGTAAGGCTGCTTGGCAGTCGGCCGAACCAGGTCTTCACTTTTTAGATCGTAGCAACAAGCGCAGTAATACCTATTATTTTGAACGTTTGTTGGCAACCAACCCTTGTGGAGAGCAGCCACTTGGCGGTTGGGCTGTATGTAACCTGGGGGCTATGAACTTAGCAGCCTATGTAAAAAAAGAGCAGTTTGACTACGAAGCATTTGGAAAAGACGTACAGGTTGCTATGCGCTTTTTTAGACAACGTCATAGATGACACCTTTTTACTTTTTTTTACGAAAACGAGAAGGCAGCCAAAGACATTCGACGCACCGGC
>LMZU01000005.1 GCA_001567245.1 Microgenomates bacterium OLB23 | reverse complement strand
GGTATATTGATGCAATAAAAAATATTGCAAATATGAAAAATTTAAACAAAAATGAAATGTTTACTAGCAATGTTGAAATGCTTTGGCACAGTTAATAAGATTTAAAAAATTGTTAAAATAAGTCCCAACTAATACATCCACAAAGACTTAATATTAATTTGTATTTGGCATGCTAAATTTGGCACAGCAACTGCTATATAGAATAGCAGAAAGCGGGAGCCGCTGGATAGAAAAAATGAAAGAGGAGGATAGGAAAATGGGTGTAGATAAGACAGTGAGATATATAGGAAATACTTTTTCCCCAGCGATGCTAAAGGCTGGGGAAGGCTGTGTGGCTGTAGTTGAGGAAATTGACATTACGGCCATACCCCGTGCGATACTAGCAGAGTGTAAATCTGTAGTATCGCATGAGGTGACAGCTAAAATCCTCAGTGCTATAACAGGCACTGAGGTGAGTTTTAACCGCGTAAACATAGCACTTACACGCGGCGATGTAATGTATTGCATCGTGCCAAATTTTCGCGCCAATGAAGCGCGGGAATTTACCGAGGACGAAGTGCGGTCGTCCGGGTTTCGGGCGTTTTTGTTGCTGTAGAAAGCGCCGAGAACATACACTATAATGATAATGATTGATTTTAAAGGTGTGGGCAATAGGGGAGTAATCCCCTGTTGCCTTTGCTAGTATCCTTGCTAGATAGCAGGGGAGTCAAGAAAAAAAAATTTTGAAAGGAGTGCAGAAAATGAGGTGCGAAAAGTGCGGTAAAAAGCTGAACCGCAAAAACTTTTTATATTTTAAGCCGACCGAGCAGGCGGTGTGTCGTCCGTGCCACGACACCCTGAAATACCGTGCTGAGACAGATGGCACGGATATAGAGGAGGAAAAAGGGTTTATGGATCTATACGAAAGCTTTGTGCGGAGTATAGTACAGGAGAGAAGAACTGGGGCATAGAATATACTGTCAATGATGTATACGATTTTGTTAAAGGAGGGGAATAATGAACGAAGGTTTAAGATACTCAATAGCTTTTTATGACTTCGAGACGAAAGAGCGTTTTGACGTAATACAGGCAAACACGCTAACTTTCGCCAATGCTTGCAAGAAAGTTGTAGAAGCAGAAACACGGGGTGTTTTCGGCAAACCTATCATCATTGACAACAAGAAAAGGAGGGTGTATGTATACGCGATTGAAGAGAAAAACAAATAGTGTCGTCGAAATAAAGAAATTACAACAGAAGTTCGTGGGGGATTGGGGCATGTATGATTTTAGCGGAGTGACTCAAACAGAAAGCAGCGTAAAAGCGCACTGGCTTATGCTTAAAAGCGACGCAGTTGCGCTAGACGAGGCAAGGAGGCTGTGTCCAGGTTCTACTTATAAAATCAAGAAACATTGGTAAAAATTACTATATTTAGTATATCAATCTCAGCCTTAACCATTCCGGTTAGGGCTGAGTCCTACAAAGTAACTTTTTAACGTAAAATAGGAAGGAGGTTGCGAAGCGATGAACATGTACACCATATTAACGGCAACAAAACAGATAATCGGCCAGAAAATCTACAAATTCT
>LMZU01000004.1 GCA_001567245.1 Microgenomates bacterium OLB23 | reverse complement strand
CTGACATATTTAACATTCAAACTTAAAGATGCCGAGCCGATTAATTGTAGAAAAAATGAAAGAAAAAGGCTCCCATTGGTGAATACGAAGGTATGCCTATTACAAAAGGAGTAGGAAGGTTTGGCCCTTATGTTAAGTGGAACAATAGTTATATATCTATCAGCAAACGATCTGGGTATGATGTGCTTACTATAACTGGCGCTCAAGCAATAGAGCTTATCAAAGAAAAAGCAGTTAAAGACAAAGAACGAACGCTACGCGAATGGAAGGAAGAAAAAAATTCGTATATTGCAAGGTCGTTGGGGGCCATTTATTAAAAAAGATGGTGACAAAAAAATGTATCGACTTAAGCTACCAAGTGATAAGGACGAACAAAAGGCAATGATTGATAAAATGACCATTGAAGAAGTTAAGAAACTAATAGGAAAGTGATAGGTGGAGGCGCTTTCGCGCCTCCACCCACACCTTGCGTGTCATTCCGGCGGCTTCCAGCTTGGCACAAGTCTGCGCCTGATTTGCTCGTTGCTGGGAACTCCACTCACATGCGCGAGGTTCAGGTAAGCCAGAAGGCGGATAAGGTACCACGTTATGTCCAAATGCCACTTCCACGCTAGCGCGTGCTTGGGGCTTCCTGCGAATGCGTGGTGTCCGGCATGGTAGGCTTCACCGTTGCTGGTAAAGGCAAACCAAAGTGCTGCTGCCTTACCCAAAGGGCCATACTCCCACAGCGGAAGGTCTGTGCTACGGTCGCTACCCACCTTTTGGAATGGGCGCACACCGAATGTGTGACACAACGAGTTCACACACCACGTGATGTGGTGCACAAATGCGATGTTGAGCACACCGGCACACAGACCAGAGAATAGAACCGAAGCGACGAGTCTTTCGGTGTTCCATTCGCTTCCTCCGAGGAGCAGTACTTTAAGCACGGCTGCAATGCACAGCGGCCCCAGGTAGCTGAAGAGTATGAGCTTGCCATAATGCCTGCGGCACCATTGCAGCTGCTTATCTTCAGCAAAGCCTTTGTAAAAGCGCTCCTCTGGCGCCCATGACCGCAGCATCCACCCAAAGTGAGCCCAGGCGATGCCCTTTAGCAGTGCCCACTTGTAGCCGGGCATGCCCGGCTTGAGCTGATCTTCGTCAACATAGCGCCAGGGTGTGTGGGGGTCGTGTGGTCCGTCGCTATCGCTGTGGTGTCGTCGGTGCAGCCAACCCCACCCCTCTCCATCTGTTTGTATGGCAAGGTGGCCACCAATAAGGAAGAACATGCGTACCCATGGGTGCAGCGCAAATCCTCCCTCATTCCAGGCTGCCTTTGCCTGGTATGTGGCGTGTGTAAGCGTGCGGTGAAAACCCAGCGTGACTCCAAGTCCACGCCACTCATTAAAAAACACAATGAGTGGAATGTCGATCCACCACACCAGTAGACCCGCGCTGATTCCCCAGTACACTACCCATGGGGCCAATGCGAGCGGTCCAAACGCCATAAGCACCAAAACCAGCTTTTTGATGGCCGGGTCATTGCCCCCACTGTCATAGGTCACTGTAGTAGCGGTCACGATGTTGCGCCTTTCTCGGGAAGTTCCCGTTACGTCAAGGTGTGGCTGCATTATTGCAGCACCTCAATTATACAGGTTGATTTTTAGGCAACCATCATTTAACATGCACTAATGCGGAAGTATATCTTTATTTCGGGAGGAGTAATCTCTGGCCTTGGCAAAGGCATTACTTCAGCCTCAATAGCCTTCCTCCTCAAATCAGCAGGCTACAAAGTTGTACCCATAAAATGCGAAAACTATCTCAATATAGATTCTGGCACCATTAACCCCATTGAACATGGTGATCCCTTTCTTTGTGAAGATGGCCTAGAGGCCGATATGGATATTGGAACATACGAAAAATTCCTACATCAAGACATGGGGCACGCCAACTTTATGACCGTAGGCCAAATATATCGATATGTTCTTGACAAGGAGCGTCGTTTTGAATATGGTGGAGAAGACGTAGAAGCTATTCCACATGTAACCGACGAAATTTTGCGCCGCTACGAACAATCGCTAGATGAGCAAAACGGCGATATTGCAGTAATAGAGCTTGGTGGAACAGTTGGTGAATATCAGAATGTGCTCTACTACGAGGCGGCACGGATTTTGTCATTTCGCAAGCCAGGCGATGTTATACATGTGCATGTTAGTTATATTCCAAACCCGCAACATCTTGGTGAGCCAAAAACAAAACCGGCACAGCTATCTGTACGCATGCTTAACTCAATGGGCATTCAGCCAGACATTCTCATAGGCCGTTCTACAAAGCCCCTTGATGCGCGCCGCATTGAAAGGCTTTCACTCTTTTGCAACCTTGATCCTCGCGATGTTATGACAAGCTACGATGTTAAAACAGTGTACGAAATTCCCCTCATACTCAACAAGCAAAACATAGTTGAACGTATTACCGACAAGCTTCATATTGATAACAAGTCTACTAATACTGCAGACTGGGAAACATTTGTAGACAAAGTTAAAGCAAAAAAAGAAAAACGAGCGCACATAGCAATTGTTGGAAAGTACTTTTCAACGGGTGAGTATGAATTAAAAGACTCTTATGCAGCTCTTTTTGATGCCATAGACCACGCTTGCTGGAACCTTGACGTAGAACCGCATATAGAGTGGATAAGCGCTGAAAAAGTAGAAAAAGAAGGTATGGAAAAGGTGCTTGAGGGTAAGCAGGTAGATGGCATCATCGTACCAATAGGATGGGGAGAAAGAGGAGCAGAAGGCATGATCACAGCTGCTTCATATGCACGAACTCACAAAATTCCCTATTTAGGATTATGTTACGGCATGCAGCTTGCAGTTGTAGCATTTGCACGCGATGTGTTAGGCTGGAAAGACGCCAATACCGCAGAAAACGATAACAGCACCGCTCATCCGGTAATTCATCTTATCCCTACCCAAAAAGAAAAACTCGAGCGAAGAGCTTATGGTGGTACAATGCGCTTGGGTTCATGGGATGCCTATGTAAAAGCAGGCACGTATTCCGACGAAATATACGAAAAATACAATGCCTACAAAGACAAAAATGCAAAACTTATGAGCGAGCGTCACAGGCATAGATACGAGTTTAATGATGCATTTACAGATGATTTTGAAAACAATGGGCTTACCATTGCCGCACGGTCTAAAGTAGAGGGCCTTGGTGAGATGATAGAAATTAGCAAGGAGCAGCACCCATTTTACATTGGTATACAAGGACATCCTGAATACAAGAGCCGCCCCTTAAGTCCGCATCCACTCTTTCTAGAATTTATTAAGGCTTGTACAAAAGGCTAATTAATGCTACAATAACACCCAATTATGGCAAATTCTGTTACATTTCACGAGACCGAGGTACGTGTTGGCGATACCATTAAAATAAGCTACGCAATTAACGATAAAGATAAGCGCAAGAGTCAGCTATTTGAGGGTATTGTACTTGCAATTAAAGGGAGAGAATCCAACAAAATGATCACTGTACGCAAAATGACCCGAAGTGGCATTGGTGTGGAAAGAATATTCCCCATTATTTCTCCATTTGTTGAGAAGGTAGAGGTAATGCGAGCTACAGATAATAAAAAATCTAATGTTGCATTTATTCGCACCCGATCTAAAAGAGAAATCCAAGAGAAGCTATATCGTTAATCTTCCTTTAATCTTCTTTGAGTACTCTATCTCTCATGAATATTGGTCGCTATGGTGAAAAGCTTGGTGTAGATTATCTAGAAAAAAAGGGCTACATAATTCTTAAACGCAATTATTATACACGCATTGGTGAGATCGACATCATTGCAGAGCAAAAAAACACACTTGTGTTTATTGAGGTCAAAACAAGAATAGGCACCCAGTCTGGAGAACCCTATGAGGCTATTACTGCAAAAAAGCTTTATACGATTAGAAGTGTCGCAAGGCTTTACTTGCAAACGGCGAAATCAGCATACGCACATCTTCGTGTTGATGTGATATCTATAGTTCTTGATAATTTTTTACAAGTCGCATCTCTCAATCACTTTGAAAATGCATATTTGTAGGTATAATGTGAAATGCAAAAGTTGGCCATATTTGATTTTGACGGCTGCCTTGTTCATACATTAGATGCATGGCTGAAAGGTGCTAGGTTTGTGTTTGACGAATTGGGTTTAACGCCCACAGATAAGGAAATTGTCGACAGCGTTTTTGCAAAAGATCATGGACCCCTCGCTTTGGGAGTTACGGATTTAGATGGATTTTGGGAGAAGAATGTGCAGGCCTACCACAGGCATCAAGAATATGTGTACCTTCATGATGGGGTTATTGAGGCCATGGAAGCATTAAAAAACACACGGTATTCATACGGCAATTCTGACTAGAACTGAAAGAGAATCGCTCAATCTGGTTGTGCGAAGGTTTCCAAATTTAATGAAACATATTGACTATATTGTCGCTCGTGAAGACGTAGTTCATAGTTTTCCAGAAATGGTGCCTATTATGATATAATTTAGCGTGAAAGTAGCTTGGCCCCGTCGTCTAGCGGCCTAGGACATCAGGTTTTCATCCTGAGAATCAGGGGTTCGAATCCCCTCGGGGTCACCATGAAAAATTCAATGCTCATTTATACAACAATTGGTCTACTAGCAGGAAGTGTTTTAACCTTTATATTTGTTTCACAAGCTGTGAACACAAATAGCTCAGGCATGATGCGTATGATGGGCATACAACAAAATGCTGGTCGGTCAAACTTCTCCAGCAATATTGATAAACATTTTATTGAGCAAATGATTCCGCACCATGAGGGTGCTATCGCAATGGCAGAATTAGCTCAAGAAAAATCCAAAAACTCTGATATTTTGGCTTTAGCAAAATCAATCATAACAAGCCAATCAGCCGAAATCTCTCAAATGCAGCAGTGGTACAAAAGTTGGTATGGTAGCGATGTGCCCGTTGACCCAAATGTAGGTAAAGGAATGGGTAGAGGAATGATGCACGGGGGCATGATGGGCGGAGACGCTACCGATATTTCTGACCTGCAAAACGCTGAAGATTTTGACACGGCCTTTCTTAAAGAAATGATACCCCATCACCAAATGGCTGTAATGATGGCTCAAATGTTGCTTTCTGGTACCAGTCGACCAGAAATGGAGGAGCTGGGGAAAAATATTATTAAGGCTCAAGAAGCCGAAATTGAGCAAATGCGCTCATGGCTATCAAAGTAACGTTACATGCCAGCTGAACATCAAGAAGCTCGCGAAACCGCTCAAGTTGCCTCTTCATTTATTAACGCAACAAATAGTGCGGTTGATGCAGCCGCCACATTAATGCTTCAGTATGCTCCTATATTGCCACACGAGAAAATAGATAAAGCACTCAAAATACAGCGAACAGTTGAGCTTGATAATGCTGCCGCAGCTGCGATTAAGGGTGTCTTTGATGGCCTGCCTATAGGTACAAACGTAGACGCATGTGAGGGCAAAAAAGAAGCTGGTAAAGACGGTGAAGAGGTTGATGTTTTGAGTGGACATCATGGCAGTTTAACCGGCAAGCAGTATTCTGTAATTCTTGACCCCATAGAGGGCACAACGGCAGCTTGCTCGCGCAAAGAAGGTGCTACCTCTATGCTTGCTTTTAGTAGTAAAAATGGGCTTTTACCCACACCTATGCTTTCGGAGTATATAACGCTACCAGAAGGCGCTGAAGATGGAGAGGTAACGTATATGAATAAATTGATTGCTTCAGCTGAAGCCAATGGGGTTTTAGATATAGCACGTGGGGCAGACTACAATATTGGAGCCATGGCACAACTTTACAATGGATCAGATAAAGTTGCTGTAGTAGTAATGAACCGGCCAACAAACCAACATATTATTGAGGCTGCAATGCGAGCAAATGTTGAGGTAGTACTCATTGAGGCCGGTGATTTATTGCCAAGTTTGGCAGCGGCCACAGGTACATTAGTTAATGGTAAACACATTGTTGTGTATGGGCGCGGTGGTGACCAAGAGGGGAGAATTGCCGCTGCAGCTGCTAAAGCAGTAGACGGTTTTATGCAGGGGCAGGTATGGATAGCAAGCGAAGATGACAAAAATTATACACGAGATAACCTTCCTGTTTATGAGCGAGATGATATTGCTCCTGGAAGAGCCGAAGATACTGGTGTAGTGTTTACAGCGCTTACGAATGACTCTACATACTTTGGCCTGCAGGGTCGTGATGGTGGGTATGAAGTGTTACAGCAGGCTACCTCTGTGGCTATAGTGCACCCAGACGTAGCCGCTCAATTACGTAGTCAAATAAGTGCCGATGTGGACAAAACTGTTATTGTGACCAGAAGCACAAGCTCTCAGTAAACTATCCTATAATATTGATTATTCTCCATTTTGGGTTTATAATTAATACTTCACAAACAAAGCACATGAGCTGTGCTTGTTTCTTTTCACAATCTGGCGATGGAGGAAGGACAAATGCCCAGGTTCGTTGTCTGGCTGTTCGCAGCATTTGGTCCGTCAATAGGCATTTGGGGATTTGTGGGTGTTGCCATGGCCACTATTGCAGTTATGGTGATGCTCATGGGCGCAGGCAATACGATCCTGTTCATTGGAGGACTCCTTGTGCTCTGTAGGCTGGCCGAATAGGCCAGCTCATCGCCTAGCGGCCGTGGGAGGCATTACCTCCCACGGCACTGGCAATCTTACCTCATCATGTACAATATGCCTATGTTGACAATTTTTGTGGTGAAGACACTGCGATATCACGAAAACTTTTTTGTAGAGGCAAAAAAAACCTATATAGACAAGGGTTACGATATTGTAGACATTGCCCATAATGAACTATCAGAGCTTGAACGAGAAGTGGCATTTACCTCCACACTGTTTGCTGCAAAGCGCGTGTATTGCATAGAAAACATTCTTAACAAAAAGTTAAATCGAGATAAGCTTGCTGCAATACTCTATACAACCCCCGAGGTTGTTGTTTGGGAGGAGACTACCGATGAACGTACACTAAAATTTGCATTCCCCCAGGCAAAAATATATGTGTCTAAGTTCTCTGCAAGCCTGTGGAAACTGCTAGATAGCATGGCGCCAGGAAACCTGGTGCACACTGTAGCCATGCTGCGCGAAGTGCAGCAGTCTAATGATATTCACCTTGTGCATTTTATGCTTATGCGACGAATAAAAGAGCTTATCATTGTGTCGCATGGTGGTCAGCCTGCTAAGCTTGCCACATGGCAAATCGGCAAGCTTAAATCGCAAGCTGCCCTTTGGAAACCAGATCTTCTCGAGAGCTTGTATAAAAAACTTATAGAAATTGAAATGCGTATTAAAAGTGGTACAATGGTTTACGAGCTCAACAAAGCGCTCGAAATTACATTAAGTTTTTACTTATAAATTTATACGAGCAATATGAATATTCCTCCAGGCATCTTCAAAAGTTATGACATTCGTGGTACTGTTCCCGAAGAGATGAATGTAGACAACATTGGACAAATTACTCAAGCTATCCTCAAGTTTTATCAAGATAAAATTGGCAGAACAGACTTAACTATTGTCACAGGCCACGACATGAGAGTTTCGGCACCAGATTTTTATCCACTTCTTAAAAAAGCACTTGTAGACGGCGGAGCAAAGGTGCTTGATATTGGCTTAGTATCTACCCCAACATTTTATTATTCTGTACTGCATGAGCAGGCAGATGCCGGTATACAGCTTACTGCTTCTCATAACCCACCAAACTACTCAGGCATGAAATTTGTTATTCGTGATGGAGATAATATTATTAAAATTGGCGCTGCAAGTGGCATGGACCAAGTTCGCGAAAACGCCATGCAAGGTGTAACCGTTATAGGAAGTGGTGGGAGTGAGCAAATTGTTGAGGGTGCGGTGCAGAATGAACTTCAAAATGCCTACAAGCTCTTTCCTACTGAGGGCATTTCTCCGCTCAAAGTAGTAGCTGACGCAGCAAATGCTATGGCAGCAACCTATATTGAGGCACTGTTTAATGATTTACCCTGCGAATTAGTTAAGATGAATTTTAATCTTGATGGCACGTTTCCGGCACACCAACCCGATCCACTTGTATTTGAAAACTACGCAGAGCTTTATAAAAAAGTTGTCGAAGAAAAGGCAGATCTTGGGTTGGCTCCAGATGGTGACGGTGACCGAATGTTTTTTGTTGATGAAAAGGGTAACATGATCCCGGGCTCAATGATTACAGCTCTTGTAGCTCGTGAACTGCTCAAAAAATACCCCAAAAGCCGCATTCTATTCGATAAACGCTACACCATGACACCAAAAAAATTATTGAAGAAATGGGTGGCACGTATGGCATTACAAGAGTTGGTCATGCATTCATTACAAAGCAGCTACAAGAAGAAAACGCAATTTTTGGTGGTTGAGTCATCGGGTCACATGTTTTTAAAACTTACAGGAGGTGCTGAATCTCAGGTTGCAATAATCTTAATTGTACTTAAAGCAATAAGCGAGTCTGGCAAACCATTCTCTGAGCTTATTGCAGAGCTTAGAAGAAGTTACGAGTCGGGAGAGTTTAACTTTAAAACCGATGCTGCTCAAGAAATTATTGCAGATCTCAAAAGTACATTCTCAGATGCAAAACTCTCTGAGCTTGACGGCATATCTATAGAGTATCCTACATGGCGGTTTAATGTGCGCACGTCTAATACAGAGCCACTTTTACGTCTTAACCTTGAAGCAACCACAGAGGCTGAAGTTGCAGAGCGACTCAATGAGGTAAAAGCCCTTATTACAAAGCATGGAGCACAGCCCCATACACACTAGTAATCATGCTTTCTGCAGCTGAGTTGCTACAATTAGAACAAGAATCTTCGCGTGAATTGGTTAAGGTTGGTACCTATATAGCCTCCCAATGGGAAAAAATTCATACTCTAACCTACAAAGATGCAAGAGATAGTGCTACAGAGGTAGATACCGCTTCAGAAAATATGCTCCGCACAGCTCTTTCCAAGCTGCTGCCACAGGCTGGGTTTATGGTAGAAGAAGGTACCAGCAATCCAAAAGATGAGCTTAACTGGGTAATTGATCCTATAGATGGAACAAAACAGTACGCGCACCAAATGCCGTTGTATACAACACAGTTTGCACTCATGCACAAGAATATACCAATTTTAGGGGCAGTATATAACCCTGTTTCTCAACAGTTGTTTAGTGCAAGTGTTGGTAATGGTTTACGATGTAATAGCAACAATTTTGTACCTAAATTTAACAGGAGAGTAGATGAATCTATTATTGATGTTGATTTTGGTGGCAGCAACCCACTAACGCTAGATGCCCGCCTTAGTGTTTTAAAACAACTCACTACCTCATTTTTTAGAGTGCGCATGTTTGCGGGTATTTACAGTATTTATATGCTTACCGGTGCTCTTGACGGAACAATTTCAATAGTTGGGCATATTAACATATATGACTATGCCCCCCACGACATTCTTTTGCAAGAAGCTGGAATAAAAGTAAAGTATCTTACTCATAATAGTATTGGCCCGGTGCGGGTTGCTGGGTATCCTCATACGCTGCACAAGTTGCTCGAAGTTGTGAGTTAATTACTAAAATAATGCATACACATCAACCTTATCTCATTATTCCCAAACTTATTTCTCAACCCACATGGGGAGGTAGGTATATTTTTGACTCTAAGGGATGGTCCCGAGATTTGTATGAGCAATTTCGCATAGGCCAATCGTATGAGCTTTTTAATGGGAGTAAGTTAGCAACAGGTATATTCGATTCTAGCTCACCAGAGTTTCTGCCGGAAATCGGCAACCCTGATTCGCAAGAACTTGTTACAAACAATCCTCTTGTGTACTCGGGTTCTGCACATATTGTGCTAGAAGAGCTGGTTGCTGAGTATAAGGATGAAGTTCTAGGAGCCCAGGTATGGCAAGAGCATTATAAAATGCCTTTATTAATTAAGCTTAATCAGTCTCGAGGAAATTCGTTTCAGCTTCATATTAAATCAGGCACACACGATGTGCATTGGAAGCCTAAGCCCGAATCATGGTATTTTTTTGAAAACGGTAGCGTAACCTATGGTTTAAAGCCTGGCATTGACCTAAACCGTTATAAGCAGACATGTGAAGAGATTGCTAATTTTATGCAACAACTAAGCGAGAGCGTCAGAACAAGCCAAATATCCATTCAAGATGCACGAAACGAGGCTAAAATGTTCATAGAACAGAACAATCCACATCAATTTGTTAATACGCTACAAGTGCCTCAAGATTCTGTGGTGGACTTGAGCGCAGGAGGTGTTCATCATTCTTGGGAAGAAGATCAACAGGCTAACCCTCATGGGAATATTGTATACGAAATTCAACATGATGTTATGGACCCGGTGTGTACAATACGTTCATTTGATCAGGGAAAGATAAAGGACGATGGTTCAGTAAGAACATTACATATTGCTGATTACTTTACCTACATAGACACAGATCCTCAGCTCAATAATCCACAGAGTGCTTTTCAAGAGCAACATGGAGAGCATGTGTTGTCGACTCCTTACTACAACATGGATAAAATAGATCTTTCAGCGCCTCGCGATATAGTCTTAGATGAGTCATTTCACCACCTATATGTGAAGAGCGGCAAAATAGAGCTAACTGCGCACGATGTAACTCTTACAATAGGTGCGGGTCACTCAGCTTTTGTGCCCTTTGGGGTTAACCAGTATAAAATTAACCCTCTTATGCCTTCTTCGGTACTTACTACTTATATTTCTGCTAAATAGAGCTTGAAATACCTACCCAATTAACGCTATAGTTAGATAGTTACAACTCCATTCATGCCAATATGCAGAAAAAATATGTCGTGTGGTTTGAAGAAGTAGATAAAAAGAGTGTGGGTATTGTGGGTGGTAAGGGAGCCAACCTAGGCGAAATGTTGCAGGCAGGGTTTCCTGTGCCTTATGGATTTGTCGTTACCTCATCTGCGTATTTTTACATGCTTGAACATAATGAGCTTACGCCTGATATGAAGCGTATTTTGTCTTATGTTAATTTTGAAAATCCAAAGGAGCTTTCTCAGGCCTCTGATGCAATTAAACGCATGATAAAAACTGCAGATGTGCCTAAAGATTTACTACATACCATAGCACATCACTACTTACATCTTATAGAAAAAGAGACGAGTATATATTCAAGCTCATTGTTTAATCATGCTGCACAACACCTTGGTTCGCATATAAAAATGCCGCTAGTCGCAGTACGCTCGTCTGCAACAGCTGAAGACTTGCCCGATGCATCGTTTGCGGGTCAGCAAGAAACCTTTTTAAACGTACAGGGAGAAAATAGTCTTATAGAAAGGGTGCGCGCGTGTTGGGCGTCGTTATTTACAGAGCGCGCCATGTATTATCGCCATCATCAAAATTATGACCACATGAAAGTTGGTTTAGCCTCTGTAGTACAGCGTATGGTGCAGTCAGAGAAATCTGGCATTGCGTTTTCTATTGACCCAATTACAAACAACAAAGACATAGTAACTATTGAATCAATCTATGGCCTTGGTGAATACATAGTAGGAGGAAGAGTAACACCCGACCACTATGAAGTTAAGAAAGGCAGTTTTAGCATAGTAAAAAAAGAAATAAAAGAACAAAAGGTTAAGCTTGTCAGAAAAGGCGCAGGTAACGAAGAGGTAAAGTTAACCAAACAAGAAGGAAACGAGCAAAAACTAGACGATGCTACTATTCAAAGACTGGCAGAACTTATTGCTAAAGTAGAGCTTCACTATGACTTTCCCCAAGACATTGAGTGGGCATATGAGAAGGGAATATTGTATATTGTGCAATCTCGCCCAATAACAACAATGCAAAAGCGGTCAAAAGAAGAGCAAGAAAGCGATAATTTTACACCAATTAACATTGGCTCTCACGAGCTTCTGTTGACAGGCTCTCCAGCTTCACCTGGTTTTGCCGTTGGCTCGCCAGTAATTATTCACTCTCCAGATGAAATAGACAAAATTAAACAGGGAGACATACTGGTTGCTCCAATGACCGATCCAGACTATGTGCCTGCAATGAAGAGGGCAGCTGCCATTGTAACCGAATTAGGAGGTAGAACCTCACACGCAGCAATAGTATCACGCGAACTAGAAATACCAGCGGTTGTGGGAGCTGAGCATGCTACCAAAATACTTGCACGTGAAGCAGAAGTTACTGTAAATGGCTCAACGGGTGAAGTTTTTAAAGGTGCGCTCAAACTGAAAATTTCTAAAAACGAAGTTAAGCAAGATGCAACGAAAAAGAGAATTCACACGAATACAAAAATTTTACATAAATCTTGCTCAAGTTGGAGAAGCAGAAGAAATGGCAAAACTAGATGTAGATGGCATAGGGCTCATGCGAGCTGAGTTTATCATGGCCGACATTGGTATTCATCCAAAATTAATAGTAGAGCAAGGCCAGCAAAAAAATTTGTACATCATCTTGCAGCTCAACTAGAAAAGGTAGTACGCCCATTTAGCCCACGACCTGTAGTGTATCGCGCAACAGACTTTAAATCAAATGAGTATCGTAACCTTGAAGGGGGTAAAAAATACGAACCCGTAGAAGAGAACCCCATGCTTGGGTTTAGAGGCGCTTCTCGCTACATTGTGTGGAAGGAAGTGTTTGATATGGAGCTTCAAGCAATTAAGCAAGTACGTGAGAACGGTTATAAAAACCTTAATCTCATGATTCCGTTCGTTCGTACGCCTTTTGAGCTTATGCACATAAAAAGCATACTTAGAGAACATGGTTTACTAGACCTTCCCTCATTTAAGCTGTGGATGATGGTTGAAGTACCTTCGGCAGTTATATTGCTTGATGAGTTTTTAGACATGGGAATAGATGGAATTTCTATAGGTACAAACGACCTCACCATGCTACTCCTGGGAGTAGATCGTGACAGTAGTCACGTGGCTCATATATACTCTGAGCAAAACCCTGCAGTTCTGTGGGCACTAAAACGCATCATCACAAAAGCACGCAAAAAAAATGTGACTGTATCGGTTTGTGGACAGGCTCCATCGGACTACCCCGACATTGTAGAAAAGCTTGTAGAATGGGGTGTTACAAGTCTTTCACTCAACCCAGACGCGGTAAACAGAACCCGCTCGCTTGTACATGAGTGTGAAAAAAAGCTATGGCACTCATTGCATCAATAAAGGCGCGCGAGATACTTGATTCTCGCGGCATACCTACACTAGAAGGAAAGCTTACTACAAGCGACGGCATTGAGGTATATGCTCAAATTCCTTCTGGTGAGTCACTGGGAAAGCACGAAGGTGTTGAATTGCGCGACAAAGACCCAAAGCGTTATGTTGGTATGGGAGTGCTTCAGGCAAAGGGCATTATTAACGAAGCAATTGCACCCAAGCTTCTTGGTGTAGATACAAAGAGCTTTGCAGAAATTGATCAGTGGCTTGTAAAAGCAGATGGTACAAAATATTACAGCAAGCTTGGTGTAAATTCGCTCATGTTAGTCTCCCAGCTTGTATTTAAGGCTAATGCAGCAGAGCGTAAGCTTCCGTTATACGAATATGTCAATGAATATTACAACGCTACATTTAATCAAAAGGTGTCACTCAGCCATATACCTACACCCATTTATAACATGATAAATGGAGGCAAGCATGGTACAAAAAATCTTGACTTTCAAGAGTTTCATATAGTTCCTTCTAGCTCTACACCGTTTGCCCAAACTCTTGAGTTTGCTGTTAGTTGCTATACAGGTTTAAAAGACCTTTTTCAAAATAGAAATGCAGACGTAAGCGTGTCAGAAGAGGGCGGATTTACACCTAGTCTCTTTACCAATACCGAGGCATTCGAAATTATCAAAGAAGTGCTTGTTTCTAAAAAAATTAAAATCGGTGTCGATATATTTGCGGGCGTAGATTGTGCTCCTGCCTATTATTACAACAACAAACAGTATGCAATTAAAGATCAAGGAGCCTCTCTTAATAGCAAGGAATATATAGATTTTATTGTTAATCTTGTTGGTAAATACAACATGATTATTCTAGAAGATCCTCTACAAGAAGACGATATGAAGGGTTGGAAGGAAATTACTCAACAGGTGGGCAAGCAGGCATATATTGTTGCAGATGACTTTGTTGCGGGCAACATGGAGAGACTAAATGTTGCTATAGAGGAACAGGCCTGCAATGCTGTATTGGTTAAGTTTAATCAGGTAGGTACATTATCAGAAATGTTCGCATTTGTACACCAGTTGAGGGTTAACAATATGAAAATTTTAGTTTCTCACCGTCTTGGAGAAACAACAGATGCTACCATAGCAGATATTGCTGTAGGCTTGCAAGCAGATTTTATAAAGTTTGGGTCACCCGCGAGGGGAGAGAGAATTGCAAAGTACAACAGGTTATTAGAAATTGAAACTCAATTGGCAACTATTTAATATGAAAGGTGTACTACTTGTCATATTTGATGGCCTTGGAATAGCACTGCCAGGTCCAGGGAATGCTTACTTTCTGGCTGATCCAAAAAACTTAGCGTCATATTATCAAAGGTACCCGCACACCCAGCTAAAGGCATCTGGGGAGTCTGTTGGATTACCTGCAGATGAAGTTGGTAGTACAGAGGTGGGTCACTTAAATATAGGTGCAGGTAGGATTGTTTATCAAAGCCTTCCCCGAATTAATTTAAGTATTGCTGATGGGTCTTTTTTTAAGAATGATGTATTTGTTAATGCAATAAAGCATGCAAAAGCCAATAATTCTAAGCTACACATTATAGGTTTGTTAGGAGGGGGGACTGTACACTCAAGTACCGCACATCTCTATGCATTGTTGTTTTTATGCCAGGAGCAAAAGTTTAATAATGTCTATTTGCACATCATTACAGATGGAAGAGACTCTCCTCCAAAGTCTGTAGAAATTTATTTAGAAGACTTACAAAACAAGTTGATTCAAATGGGCATTGGTACCATTGCAACAGTTATGGGTAGGTATTATGCCATGGATAGAGATCGTCGCTGGGAGCGCGTAGAGAAGGCGTATAAATGCCTTACTGAGGGCATTGGCGATAAGGCCGTAACAGCAAAAGCTGCTGTAGAGGCATCATATGAAAAGGGTTTAACCGATGAGTTCATCATGCCAACTTCTATTGTTAACGATGCTTCACCTAGCCCGGTAGTAGTTTCAGATAATGATGCAGTTATTTTTTATAACTTCCGTATAGACAGACCGCGTGAACTTGCAAAGGCCTTTGTGCTCGACAGCTTTGAGTCAGATGCGAACAAAAGAGGCTTTGACCCATATGCAATTCACTATCACTCAAAACATCAACTCGACGACATCGAAGAGCCACCTGTAGCTACCCCATTTACACGAGTCATAAAACTCAAGAATTTGTATTTTGCAACTATGACTGAGTACGAAGAAGGATTACCTGTTCATGTTGCATTCCCTCCACATGTGGTAGATATGCCACTGGGTAGAGTAATATCTGAGGCCGGCTTTCAACAAATACGTTTGGCAGAAAGTGAAAAAGAGCGTTTTGTAACGCATTACTTTAATGGTCTTCGCAACCAGCCATTTCCGCAAGAAGACAGGCTTATTGTGCCCTCGCCAAAGGTTGCTACCTACGATCTTCGCCCCGAAATGTCTGCGCGCGAGTTGACACAAGTAATTATCGACAAGCTAAAAACTGAAACCTATAAATTTATGCTGGTAAATTATGCAAATCCCGATATGGTGGGGCATACTGGTAACCTTACAGCTGCCATTAAGGCAGTACAGGTAAGTGACGAGTGTATTGGAAAAATTGTAGAAGAAGCTCTTAAGCATGACTACTCAGTAGTTATTACAGCAGATCATGGTAATGTAGAAGAAATGCTAGACCCCAAAACCGGCGGTATTGCAACAGAACATTCTGGCAACAATGTTCCGTTCATTGCTATAAGCAATGAACTACAAGGCAAAAATGTTACCTTACCGGTGGGGATTTTAGCTGACATTGCTCCTACTATACTTGCGCTACTTAACATAGCTCAGCCACCACAAATGACAGGCAGAAACTTGCTAGAAGAAATTTTACAAGATGATTAATGTGCACCTACCTTTGTTAGCACTTGAGCAGCATAGTCAGCTGCGAATTCAAGTGACTCCTGAATTTTCTTTAACTGAGAATACTTATGTAAAAAGGCTGCTGTAAATGCATCGCCAGCACCAGTCGCATCTATTACTTTTTTTTACCTCTATTGCTGGCTGGTAATAGGTATCTGCATGTGTATATACATTGCTTCCATTTTTACTGTCTGTAACCACAAGCATTGTAGTTTCTTTGAGTTCAAGTTCCTTCCACATATTCTTGGTAAGGACAAGTTTGGCACCATCTACACCAAGCAAATCTCCAAGTTCATAGCGATTGAGAAACAATATGTCTACGGTATCAATAAGTGGGCGAAGCGATGTAAGGCCTTTTTTTGCATCTTTGGAGCCAAAGTTTATAGCAATTAAGTTTTCTTTAGTAGTGATTTTTTTTACAAGAGTTAGCCTGTCGGACACAGAGACATCGGGCATATTGCCTACAAATATTAGTGGGCACTGCTTTACATGTTCAATTGCTGTTTCGTTAATTTCGATGGTTTTTTTGGATCGCTGTGCTTAATAATAGTGCGTTCACCACTAGGGGCAAGGAGTATAGTAGAAATACTCATGTAATCTCTGTCAAAATACAAAAATTCGGTTGATACTGTTTTTTTAATCAAGTTTTGCACGATAACATTTTTAAAGGTTGTTTCGCCTACCTTAGCAACAACTGCGCTATCAAGACCCAATTGGGCACCGTGAATAGCAATATTAGCGCCGCTTCCACCAAGGCTGAGATGAAAGAAATCAGAATAGTACTTTCCTCCAAGAGCTAAGGAAAACCTGTCATTATCTATAGTGAATGAATCTCCACGAAAGTATTGGTCAATAGTAATATCTCCAATAGCGATAAGCTGATACATGGTATTTAGTATACATAAATATTTCTGTATACTGAAGTTATGTCACAAAAAATTCTTGAAAAAAGTAGTAGTTCTATTGCGCATGCAAACTTAAACAATGTAGATGATATGGGTAAACATTTTTCTTATGACCGCTATGTGCAGGAGCTTGTGTGGTTTGATCACGGTAAAATAAATGCTGCGTACAATGCAGTTACAAAGAATGCGTATTCTGCAAGAAGAAACAAGGTTGCGTTGTACTATGAAAGCGACGAAGGACTTAAAGAAAAATATACTTTTCAAGAAGTAGAGGAGAGGTCGAATCAAATAGCTCATTACCTAAAAAAAATGGGTGTAGAAAAAGGCGATAGGGTGTTTATTTTTTTACCGCGTGTTCCCGAGTTGTACTTTTCTTTTATAGCTGCGCTTAAGTTGGGTGCAGTAGCTGGTACTATGTTTTCTGCGTTCGGGCCGCAGGCACTATTTGATCGTCTCGACCAATCTGATGCGCATGTGCTTATTACTAATAAGGAGCTTTCTCAGCGTCTCGATTCGGTACGCCGCAAGCTGCCACATTTACAGCACGTGCTTCTTACTGATGGCAATTTTGGCGCACACTATCAAAATGAAAGTAAAGATTTTACCTGTGCGCGAACCAACGAAGATGATGATGCCTTTATGCTTTACACCTCTGGCACAACAGGTAAGCCCAAGGGTGTAGTACATGGCCATCGCGCTATTGTTCATCAATATCTTACGGCAAAATGGGTGCTCGATCTCAAAGAAGACGATGTATACTGGTGCACCGCCGACCCCGGTTGGGTAACGGGTATTGCGTATGAAATACTGGGTACCTGGGCAAACGGTGCCTCTACCGTGGTTACAGCAGCTAGGTTTGACCCTGCAGACTGGTACCGCATCATTCAAGAGTATAAGGTAAACGTATGGTACTCAGCACCCACAGCAGTGCGCATGTTAGCTGCTCAATCTGATACTTTACACTCAAAGTATAATCTTTCAAGTCTTCGCCACCTGGCAAGCGTTGGCGAGCCGCTTAATCCAGAAATTATTCACTGGAGTAAAAGAGCTTATGGTTTACCGTTTCACGACAATTACTTTCAAACCGAAACCGGTGGGATTATGATCGCAAACTATCCGTCACTCCCTATAAAACCAGGCAGCATGGGTAAACCCTTCCCTGGAATTAAGGTTCATATTGTTGATCCAGAAGGCAACGCTCTCCCACCAAACTCAATTGGACGACTTACCTTTGAACCAAACTGGCCCTCTTTAATGAAGAAGCTATGGAGAAGACCACACAAATATGATTCGTATTTTATGAAAATGTGCCCAAGCAGAAAAAAACTATATGTAACAGGAGATTTGGCATATATAGATGAAGATGGTTATGTATGGTTTGTTGGTCGCGATGATGATGTTATTAAAACTGCAGGAGAGCGTGTTGGACCATTTGAGGTAGAATCTGCACTAGTGGCTCACCCCGATGTGGTGGAGGCTGGCGTAATCGGTAAGCCAGATGAGTTACGGGGTCAAATTATTAAGGCTTTTGTTGTCTTGCAAGAAGGGGTCTGGGGTAATGAAAAGAAAAAGGAAGAGATTTCTCAGTTTGTAAAAAAGAACCTTGCTGGACATGCGTATCCTCGAGAAATTGAGTTTGTGGATAAGCTTCCTAAAACACGTTCAGGCAAAATTATGCGTCGTATTCTTAAGGCTCAAGAAATGGGTCTACCTATCGGTGACACATCTACCCTGGAAGAATATTAATGTAGGAAGGTCTGAGAGGGATTTCAGACTTCCTGTGAGATTACGAGAGGCGACTCTCGAGCTCGGCGTAGGCCTCCTCGGTCAAACCGATAACCACATCCTCCGACTGGAGCAGAGGTGCGGTAGTAGTCCCCAGCCATGTCGGGCTCTCGTCATCCCCGTTGTCGAGCCAATAGCTGTAACCGGCCCGGTTTGGGAATGGGACCATGAACACCTTCTTCATGACCTTCTCCTTACCCTCTCAGACAAGGGCATTATACTATAAGACATACATTATGACCACTTACTTTTGCATATGCGAGAATCATGTGGCAGCTGTATGGCAACGTGTATTACATGTGTGTGATAATTTTTCATCACTTATAATACGCATATGCTATATATAGTCGGTACAGCAATAGGAAACATTGAAGATACATCTTATCGAGCAATTACAACACTTACTCAAGCAGATATTATTCTTGCTGAAGATACGCGCACATTTCGTACCTATTACGACCGCCTGCAAGACCTTTTCGACATTCGTGCTACTAAAGAGCAGACTGTAAAAAGTTTGTATAAAGAAAACGAATTTGCAATGATTAGCGAGGTTTTAGAAGAGATTCATTTGGGTAAAGATGTTGCCCTTGTTTCTGAATCGGGAATGCCCGCAATTTCTGACCCGGGCGCATTGCTCATTAAACACGTACGACTCAACAACTTTCCCTATACGGTTATTCCTGGCCCGACAGCGTTTGCCACTGCTGCCGTTCATGTAGGGGTTCCACATTCTCAGATTGCCTTTTTGGGTTTTTTGCCAAAAAAAGAATCTGAACTACTTAAACTACTCAATGCTGTTAGGGAGGCCCACTACGACAATAAAACATTGTACATTTGCTACGAGTCGCCTCATCGATATGCTCAAACAGTAAAGCTAATTAAAACCCAAGTAAGGCCTTCAGAGTTTTACTTAGCTCGAGAGCTTACTAAAAAAATTTGAGGAGATTATTAACCTCAAGGCAAAAGAAAAACTTCCAACTTCACTTAAAGGCGAAATAGTACTCCTATTTACTATAGGCGACTAAATGCTATAATAAGCTTGTCAGAGAAGGTAGGAGCTTTAAGTTGATTAGACGATACAAGGTTTTTCAGCTCTACACAAACGACGGTAAGCTCGGGGTCTACTACACCTACGAGTGCCTTCCGCTCGATTCCTCGATTTTGAGCCAAAGAACTAGGCTAGGGGAGTCTCGTTTCAAAGAGCTTGATGCAAGTCCTGAAGTTATGGACGAGGATCAGCTCAGGGCCTTTCAGGCTAAGCTCATAACGATCTGAATACTCGCAAGAGCATGGTTTAGATCCCTCTCTGACCTTGCTCTTACACTTGTAAGTGAACCTTTATTCACCTGCTGTTACCATGTACAATATAGCCACATGTTTAGCATAAAACCTCCTTTTGAGATTACACCAGTACAGAGGCTTGCTGTTGACGCGCTTGTGCGCAGCTATAAAGCAGGAATCAACCGCCAGGTACTACTAGGAGTAACAGGATCTGGAAAAACATTTACCATGGCTCAGGTTATACAGGAGCTGCAAATGCCTGCATTGATAATGTCTCACAACAAAACACTTGCAGGCCAGCTGTATCAGGAAATGAGAGATTTTTTTCCGAATAACGCCGTCTCATATTTTGTCTCTTATTATGACTACTATCAGCCAGAGGCATATATACCACAAACTGACACATATATTGAAAAAGAGGCGCAGATTAATGACACAATAGACAAATTGCGCCTTGCTGCAACAAGCAATATTATGACGCGCGACGACGTTATCGTCGTCGCATCTGTATCTTGTATATACAACATTGGGGCACCCTCAGAATATGGCAAGTTTATTTTACCTTTAGGCGTTGGCCAAACTATTACTCAAGAGCTCATAGCCCGCCGTCTTATAGAGCTTCAATACGATCGTTCCGAATTTGACTACAAGCGCGGTACATTTCGCATTCGAGGAAATCACATTGATGTATTTCTTGCTTATGAAGATACCGGGTATCGCATTACATTTGAAGGTGACAAAATTGTAGAATTTACAAGCAGAGATCCACTCACCGGAAAAAAACTCAATGATAAAGAGTTACGTTCTATAGCTATTTACCCAGCAAAACATTACCTCATAGAGCAAGATGTGTACTTAAATGCAGAAGATGAAATAAGAGCCGACTTAGCCAAAGAGGTGCAAGCCCTCAAAGACCAAGGCAAAATAGTAGAAGCACAACGGCTTGCACAAAAGGTTTCGTATGATTTAGAAATGCTTAAAGAAGTTGGTTACATCAATGGCATTGAGAACTATTCTCGCTACTTTGACGGTCGTAAGCCAGGAGAAAAACCAAACAGTCTCCTAGATTTTTTTCAAGAAAAATATGGAGACAAGTGGATACTCATGATAGATGAATCTCACATGACAATACCCCAAATACGAGGAATGTACAACGGAGACCATGCACGAAAAAAAACGCTGATTGACTACGGGTTTAGACTTCAGGCTGCCCTAGATAACAGACCACTCAAGTTTGACGAATTTTATGCTCTCATGAAGAATGCCCTGTATGTGTCTGCAACTCCAAATGATTGGGAAATACAGGATGCAAATAACCACATAGTAGAACAGCTTGTACGACCAACAGGAATTATAGACCCACATATAGACATTCGCCCAACCGAAGGAGATATTGTAGATTGTGTACAAGAAATTAAAAAAAAGGTTAAAAAAAAGCAGCGAGTATTGGTAACAACACTTACAAAAAGAACTGCAGAAGACCTCTCAACATACCTTAAAGAACAGGGTGTCAACGCGGTGTATTTACACTCTGATATTAAAACACTGGAACGCACTGATATACTACATAAATTGCGAAAAAAAGAATACGATGTTCTTGTTGGAGTTAACTTGCTTAGAGAGGGGTTAGATTTGCCTGAGGTATCACTTGTTGTTATTCTAGATGGCGACAAGGAGGGATTCCTGCGCAGTCGCACATCGCTTATTCAAACAATGGGCCGTGCTGCAAGGCATTTAGAGGGAGAAGTTATTATATACGCCGATACAATAACTCGCTCTATGAAGGCAGCTATTGATGAAGTAGAGCGTCGCCGCACTTTGCAGCTTGCATACAATAAAGAACATAATATTACACCGTTTTCAATTGAGAAGGCACTCAAAGAAGAAATTGTAAAGAGTGAGTATGTTGACAGCATAGGCAAAGATAAAGCAGTGCACGAAAAACTGGAGACAATTTCTGCACATGCACTTACGCCGTATGACAAGAAGAAGGTGCGTACACAATTAGAGAAGGAAATGAAGTATTATGCTGAAAACCTTGATTTTGAAACAGCAATACTTATACGTGATAAATTACAAGATTTGCAATCATGAATGATTCAATAAAAATACAGGGTGCGCGAGAACATAATCTTAAAAATGTGTCACTTGAGATTCCCAAAAATAGCATGGTTGTTTTTACTGGTGTCTCAGGTTCTGGAAAGTCATCAATGGCCTTTGACACCATATATGCAGAAGGCCAGCGCAGATACGTTGAATCATTATCTTCGTATGCACGACAATTTTTAGGAATATTAGGAAAACCAGATGCAGACTATATTGAGGGACTATCTCCAGCAATTTCTATAGATCAAAAGTCGGTAAGTCACAATCGCCGATCTACAGTTGGCACAACTACCGAAATATACGACTACTTGCGCCTTTTGTATGCGCGAGTAGGCCACCCCTTTTGCCCTCAATGTGGCCACGAAATTACAAAGCTCACCACCGACGAAATGGTAACAAAAATATTGTCGCAGGTTATTGCATATGCAGCAGCGCACAAAACACGTCCATTTCGTGCCTACATTACTTCACCGGTTGTTCGTGAACGAAAAGGAGAGTTTGCCGGCCTTTTTGACAATCTGCGTGCAAAAGGTTACGAAAAAGCTATTGTTGACAACAGAGAAGTTTCTCTCGATGATGACATTGGGCTAATTAAAACAAATAAACACTCTATAGATGCAATAATAGACAGCTTTGCAGGTACCTACAAGCAGGTTACCGATGATATTTTTCAATCATCCATGCGTTCACGATTGTTTAACTCTGTAGAACAGGCAGCAAACCTATCTAACGGACTTGTGTACCTACGCATTGAAGATGAAACACATTTGTTTTCGGAAAACTATTCTTGCCCTAACTGCAACATAGCTTTACCCGAAATAGAACCACGAATGTTTTCTTTTAACTCGCCTCAGGGAGCGTGTGAACATTGCAAGGGGCTAGGTACAGTAATTAAAATTAACCCTCGTGTTGTATTTAACGACAACCTCACCATTGGCGAAGGGGGTATTTTGCCCTATAAAAATATACTAGACAAAGAAACATGGTTTTCTCGCCTACTTAGCACATTTTTTGAGGCACATGAAATATCTACCACAACACCAATTGGAGAACTATCACAAGAAAAGAAAGATGCAATTTTATACGGCAGCGAAACAACCTTCGCTGTTCACGGAACAAACAGGCAAGGAAGACCTACAACAATTTATGAGCGTTTTCAGGGTGTTGTACACGATCTGCAGCAAAAGCACAGCGAAAGCGAGTCTGACTTTGTAAGAAGAGAGATTGAGAAGTTTATGAACGAAGAACAGTGCGAGGTATGCAAAGGACAAAGGCTTAGAGAGGAGGTTCTGCATATTAAAATTCAGGGCAAAAACATTGTTGAACTTTGTGACATGCCTATTACTATGGCACAAGAGTTTTTAGCTGAGTCTGTAGGAAGCATGAATGCATATGAAAAAGAAATATCAAGAGTTATTTACCAGGAAATTAAAGATAGACTGCAGTTTCTTATTAATGTTGGTCTTTCTTATCTTACTTTGAGTCGAGGTTCGCGCACGCTATCTGGGGGAGAGTCGCAACGTATTCGTTTGGCATCTCAAATAGGTAGCGGCTTGTCTGGGGTAATATATGTACTTGATGAACCTTCAATTGGACTACATCCGCGAGATGTATCTGCGTTGGTTACTTCGCTCAAACGCCTAAAAGATTTAGGCAACACAATTATAGTTGTCGAGCATGACACAGAAACAATACTAAACGCAGATCATATAGTAGACTTTGGGCCAAAAGCGGGAAAGTTTGGCGGCAATATTGTGTTTCAAGGTACGCTAGATGAATTTAAAAATTCGGGAACACTAACGTCACAATACTTGTTTCGAGAAAAAGAGCTTGAAAAAAAGAAAGTTCCAACACATACCTATGGAAGCCTAGTTTTGAAAAAGGCCTCTCAATATAATCTAAAAAATGTAGATGTAACCATACCACTTAGCAAACTAGTAGGTATTACAGGTGTTTCGGGCTCGGGTAAATCTACACTTATTATCGAAACACTATATAAGGCTTTACAGTACAACATTGAGGGAAAGTATGATGGTGTGCTTGGGGCACATGATATGCTTGATGGGTATCAATACATAGATAAAGTATACCTTGTTGACCAATCGCCAATAGGACGCACGCCACGATCAAACCCTGCTACATATATTGGCGCCTTTGACCATATACGAGACATTTTTGCACAAAGTTCAGATGCAAAAATGAAAGGGTATTCTAAAGGTAGATTTTCGTTTAATGTAAAGGGTGGTCGCTGTGAAAAATGTGCTGGAGGCGGCTCAATAAAGGTAGAAATGCAGTTTTTACCCGACATGTATGTTACCTGCGATGTATGCGGCGGCAAGCGTTACAATTCAGAAACACTTGATGTTCATTTTAAAGACAAAAGTATTTATGACGTTCTTTCAATGACGGTAGATGAAGCGCTCACGTTTTTTGCCGCTCATAGACAACTAGTACATAAACTTCAATCATTAAAAGACATAGGACTTTCGTACGTTGAATTAGGCCGGCCTGCGCCAACACTCTCTGGAGGTGAAGCACAGCGGGTAAAGCTAGCGCATGAGCTTACCAAAAGAGATACAGGGCGAACCTTGTATATTCTCGATGAGCCAACAACAGGCCTGCATATGTATGATATTAATAAGCTCTTACAAGCGCTGTATTTGCTCGTTAAAAAAGGTAACACCGTGATAGTAATAGAACACAACCTAGATGTGATTGCAAATATGGACTATATTATTGATCTGGGTCCAGAAGGAGGCAATAAAGGTGGCAGCATTGTTGCAACCGGTACTCCCGAAGAGATAATGTCAGTTAAAAATTCGTATACTGGACAGTATCTTAAAAAACTCAATGCATTATGAAGTTGTTATTTAGCACAGTACTATGCTGTATCCTCATTCTGCTTACAGCGCCGCTAACGCACGCGCAAAAAAAGCACATACTCGGTTAACTACGATTTCACTTTTACTCCAAGTGGTCAAAGCGATTTAGACGTGCAACTACTTGTCCACCTTAAAAATCTTCGTGCAGATTTGTACATAAATGAATTCAGCCTTACTTTCCCTAAAAATTTTATAAGCGGCTCTATTCAGGCGCGCGATAGTGGGGGCCAGCTAGATTTTGTCCGCCAAGACATTGCAACTGGTATGAAAATAACATTCAAGTTTGATGAGCCAACAGCCCAAAAAGGCGAGCACTTTATTACTATTACCTATGAACTAAAGGATTTATTTACTACCCATGGCACGATGACTGAGGCAATTTTGCCATTAGTCCAGCCCGATGAAAACTCAATTATTAATGTGGAGCTCAAGTTGCCAGCAACATTCGATACAGCGCTTTCGTTATCAAAACCCATTCCCAGCAGTATTTCTGGTACAACAATAAAATGGGAAAACAGCAAGGTAAGAACAATCTATGCAATGTTTGGCCCATCACAAGTTTATAAAGCCAGACTAACCTATAATCTAGAAAACACCACAGTGTTTTCTCGTACACAGCAAGTAGCGTTTCCACCAGATACCTTATACCAAAAAAATGTATATTGAGAGTCTCTCGCACCAACCCTCAAATGCCTATACAGATGAAGATGGAAACTATATTGCAGAGTACCAATTAGAACCTAAAGAGAAGATTAAAAGTGCAGCTTAATGCGCGTATTGAGGTTTTCGCTAAGCCACAAGATTCAATGCGCGATGTTATTAAACAACGGTTCGAAGTGCAAAAGAAGTATTTATTAACAGGTCAAGACCTGTGGAATATTGATGCGCATATTGGTGACGGCCGTATTCAGTCACTCACCAATGCACGAACCATTTACGACTTTGTTGTTAATGAGCTGTCATATTCCTTTGATAGAGTAGAGAAAGGCAATAAAAGATAGGTGCGTCTCTTGTTCTAGAAAGGCCAAGTTTGGCAGTTTGTACAGAGTTTACCGACCTCTTTGTTGCTCTCGCACGAGAAAAAGGAATCTATGCACGTGAACTACAAGGTTATGGGTACTCAACTAAGCAAAACATTAGACCACTTTCGCTAGTAACAGATGTGCTTCACGCATGGCCCGAATTTTATGAACCTGCGCAAAATACATGGATACAAGTTGACCCAACTTGGGAGGACACATCTGGGATTGACTATTTTACTGGGTTTGATGTGAACCATATTGTTTTTGCTATACACGGAAAATCTTCCACCACACCGCTTCCTGCTGGGTTTTACAAAACAGGTGCAACCAAAGATATTGAGGTAACCATTGCATCAGATAAGCCTGTAGAGAACCCACGAATATCTGTGCAGGCAGATGTACCACAAGCGATTACTGCAAGTAGTTTTAAAGATGCACACATATCTGTGCGTAACACTGGAAATGTTGCATTACATAATCTTACATTGCAACTCAAGTCGAAAATACATAGCAATGAATGCCCGCGACATTCATGTGGGTTACCTTGCCCCCTATGAGAGCAAAAAAAATTACTGTTGGACTCAAAGCACATGCCTCGGCTCCAGATAGTGATGAGCTCAATATACAATACAACGGTATTAACGTATACACTCAAAGTGTTGCAATAGACAAGCAGCTCAGTAATGCATCAACATACATAGCGCTATTTTTAGCTACCGGGTTACTAGTCCTAGCAGCTGTAGTCATAATAAGACTGCAAAAATAATATGCTATCTGAAATAGTTGACACACTTCCTACGCAAATAGGTGTTTACATTTTTTGGCTCGAAAATGAGCCTATTTATATAGGCAAATCGGTGAATATTAAAGCACGCGTAAAGTCACATATACAGCAAGCTCGACTTATTAGAAAAGAAGCTGCGATTGTGCATAATGCAACTCGAATTACCTACCTCACCACACTTTCTAACTTTGATGCGCTCATTTTGGAGGCAAAGCTAATTCAAAAAACACAAACCTCGTTACAATGTACTTTGGAAGGACGATAAACACTATTTGTACATTAAAATTACTAAAAAAAGATAAGTATCCACTAATATATCCTGTCCGTAAGGAACACGATGCTACTGCGCTTTACTTTGGTCCCTTTAAGTCTACCTACATGACAGAACGCTTGTTGTATGAACTCAGGAAAATCGTACCATTTTGCACATCAAAGACAATAATGAAGCGAGCTTGTTTTTACTCACGCATAGGTATGTGTAACCCCTGCCCAAGCTATATAGAATCACTTAATGACCCCATTTTAAAAAAAACGCCTAAGGCGCTCATACATGGCAAATATTCGCAAAGTTATACATATACTATCTGGTAAAACTAACACATTTGCAAAATCACTTGAACAAGAACTAAAAAAACTATCTCATGAACAAAAATACGAAGAGGCAATTACCGTGCGCAATAAGCTCTTCCAATTTGCATTTTTTTTAGATAAGAGATCATTTAGCGAAGAATCATTAGGTGTTAATATAGATGTCGATGAACTACAGTCTCAAGTACTAAATTTTTTACACACGCATTTTAAAAAGCCCTTTCAAGAAACGTATCGCATTGAGTGCTACGATATTAGTAATCTTTTTGGGGAGCAGCCAACCGCATCAATGGTTAGTTTTTAAAAACGGTGAGTTTTCTAAAAAAGATTATAGAAAGTTTGGCATTCACTATAAAGGAATCTCCGATATATACATGATGAGGGAGGCGCTGCATAGGCGATTGCAGCATGACGAGTGGCCCTATCCAGACCTAATTGTGCTAGATGGTGGCCGGCCACAGCTTGCTATGCTCAACAAGTACTTCAAAGAGAATAATATTTCAATTCCGCTTATTTCAATTGCAAAACGACCAGATCGCATTATTACACCACAAACTAATTATAAGCCAATTGCTATGGGTAATTCTCAGCTTTTATTTAAGTTGTTTCAGTCTATGCGTGATGAATCGCATCGCTTTGCAAAAAAGTACCATGTTGCAATGCGCAATCGCAATCTATTGAACTAAGTATGCAAAAAAAGGTATAATAGGCACATGAACAATATTCTTCTTGTTATTACTATCGTTGTTGGTATAGTGCTTATAGCGCTTACTCTGTTGCAGGGCAAGGGTAGAAGGCCTCGGGGAGTGCATGGGGTGGCATGGGGAGGCAATTTTCAAACACGCAGAGGTCTTGAAAAATGGATGTTAAAAATAACTGCGGTGCTTGTATTTGTTTTCTTTATCTTGTCTGTGGTTGCATTATTGCAGTAACATGAGGTCATTTCACAAGAAGGTTCGACATTACTATTGGTTTACTACATCCTTCGTAAAAAAGAATCTACGTTCTATTATTATTAGCTTTGTTGCTGCGTTTTTTGGGATTGTTTTTATTATTAATTTCTTTCCCTTATTTAACTCACTTGTGTTCTCTAGCCGCAAGGTAACGGGGCTAATTGGCCAGTATCCTGTTCAATCACCGCCAGCAGAGATTGCTCAGTTAATATCTATACCTCTTATAACTACAGATCAAAAAGGCGAGTTGCAACCTGTGCTTGCCAACTCATGGGAGGTGCTTAACGATGGAAAGCTGTATCGCTTTCACCTTAAAACCGATTTGTTCTGGTATGACAAAAAGCGATTTAAAGCTACAGATATTGCCTATAGTTTTCAGGATGTCACAATTAAGGCTATAGATGATTACACCATTGATTTTAATCTCAAGCAGCCTTTGACTATATTTCCAATTTACTTAGCAAAGCCTGTGTTAAAGTTGCCACTCATTGGAATTGGTGGTCAATACGAAGTGCAATCTTATGTAGCAGACAAAAACATTCTCAAATCTGTTAGTTTATCTCCTAATAAACAGGGATTACCATACCTTATCTACAATTTTTACAAAAC
>LMZU01000003.1 GCA_001567245.1 Microgenomates bacterium OLB23 | reverse complement strand
CTCCGACAAAGAGAAGCCACCTCCAACAACGCATCACACACCTCCTGGTGATGGGTATTGATGCACTATTTTATACCCCACACACAAAATAGACAAAGTTTCTGTAGAAAACGGTTAGTTACTCATGTATACTCTTGGCCATGGTACTCTCAGACCGTGACATAAAAACCAAGCTTAGAGAAAAAGTTATTGTACTAAACCCAGAGCCACTTCCAGACCAAATATCTAGCTTCTCAATAGATCTTCACCTCTCACACGAATTTTATGTTTTTGAATACTCAAAAATGCCCTTTTTAGACCCTATGAACAAGCATACAGAAATGCCTGTGCGCAAAATATCTGTACAACAAAATGAAAGATTCATTCTTCAGCCCGGCGCATTCGTTATTGGCTCTACAGTAGAGCATATGGAACTGCCAGACGATATAGTAGGCCGGCTAGAAGGCCGATCATCGCTGGGTAGACTGGGCATAGTAATCCACTCAACAGCCCCACATTTTGACCCCGGCTTTAGAGGCCAGCTAACCCTAGAACTTGGCAATATAGGCTCTATGCCAGTTGCACTGTATCCCAATATGCGCATATGCGCCATCTCATTTGAACAGCTGTCGTCGCCTGCAGAAGTACCTTACTACAAAAAAAGGGTGCTAAGTATATTAATCAACAGGGCCCAACTATTAGCAAAATTACCGATGACATTGCATAAACAATGAAACTAAATATTAAGCTTGTAGACCCATCTATGCCACTCCCGGCGTACCAAACCAATGGCTCAGTAGCATTCGATCTAAGTGCACGAGAAACCACAACAATAGAACCAAAAAACCAACACTTATTCCACTTAATCTTATAGTCAAAACGCCACCGGGATATTTTTTTCTTTTAGCTGCACGCAGTTCACTTCCACTTAAGAAAAATCTCATGGTCGCAAACAGTATTGGTATTATTGATCAAGACTATTGTGGAGATGAGGACGAAATAAAATTGCAGGTGCTCAATTTTTCAGAGCAACCTGTGACGGTAGAAAAAGGAGAACGAATTGCACAAGGAATGCTAATGCGTATAGAAAAAGTTGACGAATTTGTTGTACATAACAACATGTCAGAAGTTTCACGTGGTGGTTTTGGATCCACGGGCGGCCACAATGAAGAAGATTAGTAATGCATCGGAAAACGCATATCTTGATTTACTCAAAGACATATTAGCATCTAATCAGTATAAAGATGACCGCACACGCACGGGTACAATAAGTGTATTTGGCAGGCAACTGCGTTTTGACCTTAGTAAGGGGTTTCCTCTTTTGACAACAAAAAAACTGTTCCTGAGAGGAATAATTATTGAGCTGCTATGGTTTCTTAAAGGCGACTCTAACATAAAGTATCTTGTCGAAAACAATGTACATATTTGGGATAGCTGGCCCTACAGGCACTATAAAGAAAGTATGCAAGCACAGGGAAAAAAAGCACTTTCAATGGAGGCTTTTTTAGAGAAAATTAAGAACAGCACTGCATTCGCAAAAAAATGGGGTGAACTTGGTCCGGTGTATGGAGTACAGTGGCGAAAATGGAGAACACCAAATGGAACACCCATAGATCAAATAACACAAGTCATCAACAAAATAAAAGAGTCTCCCCATGACAGAAGGCTTATTGTAAGTGCATGGAACGTTGCAGACATCGAAGAAATGGCAAAGGCCGGCCTTCCACCATGTCACTCACTTTTTCAGTTTTATGTATCAAAAGATGGCAAGCTTTCGTGTCAACTGTACCAACGAAGTGCAGACATGTTTTTAGGGGTACCCTTCAACATTGCCTCATATGCACTTCTCACCATGATGGTTGCTCATGTGTGTGGCCTAAAACCAGGGGAGTTTATACATACTTTTGGCGATGCACATATATACATTAACCATTTAGACCAGGTACACGAACAATTAAGCAGAACACCACGAAAGCTGCCTCGAATGATTCTTAATCCACGAATAACCAATATATTTTCGTTCAAACTTGAAGATTTTACTCTAGAAGGGTATGATCCATATCCAGCTATCAAGGCTCCCGTTGCCGTATGAATACACCAAAGATACACATTATTGCGGCTCACGACAAAAATAGAGGTATTGGGCGCAACAATGATTTGCCATGGCACCTCTCGCAAGACCTGCAGCATTTTAAGCGCACCACACTTGGCAAGCCTGTGCTAATGGGTCGCAATACCTACGATTCTATTCTAGCAAGAATAGGCAAGCCCCTTCCTCACAGGCTTAATATTGTTATAACATCTCAACCATTGCAAATTAACTTCAGCGAGGTAAAGACTGCTCGTAGCATAGACGAGGCTATGGCTATTGCCATAAATCTCAATGCTGAAGAGCTATTTGTTATTGGCGGAGCCCAACTGTATAAAGCAACCCTGCCAATTGCAGAAAAACTGTATATAACAGAAATCGATGGGGTATTTGATTGCGACACATACTTTCCTGAATACAAAAACATGTTTAGGCTTGTGTCGCAGCAAGAGGGAATAGAAAACAATCTTCATTTTACATGGAATGAGTACATTCGCACATAGCGACAGTCATCAAAATCAGCTATACTGAAGTATCATGCATGTGCCATTCAACCAGTTTCTGCAAAGAAGGCTGAGTAATTTTAATACTGCGGTAGTGAACATTTTTATGTGGATGCCGCACTTCTTTTCGGTTGAATATTCACTTAAAACACTCTTCCAGCCATGGAAGAACATTATTACCATAAAAAAAAACCCCAGGGTTTTCACTTGAAGAATATACCAAGCGATTAACCGACAACATGGTATCGCGCATTATGGGTTTTTATTGCACGTGCGGGTATTGTAAGCGCATACATTACCGTGCAAATTTTGTTTTCTTATTTCGTTGCCGTTTGCATATATTGCATTATTCGTCCTCGCACCTATTGCATATCTCATATACACCACACGCCCTACAGAAGAAGAATTAAAAAAATCAGCTTTTTAACAACTTTATGAGAGCTCATCTTATTGATACTCATGACACACAAGCAGTAAGCGCATGGTTTGAAATTTATTACCAAAATATGCACCAAAAACCGTGGTGGAGCTTAGAAATGCTTATGCGTCAACTGCCACTTGGCAGAGATCTTACCTCGGGTTATACGCCCCATCTTGACCGCTATGCTGATGAGCTAACAAAAATAAAACCACACTATGTACACTTGGTCGGCAGAAAAAAAGAAATAGACATTGTCCAACAAATACTCTCAAAAACAGCTGAATCGAATGCTATTATTTCTGGTCAACCCGGCACGGGTCGCAAAACAATTGTAGAGGCACTTGCAAAAACTATCTACGAGGGTAAGTCTAACGCTTTACTTGCATATAAGCGCGTTATGCTGCTAGACATGGAGCAAATATTGTCTGAAAACACAGATCAAATTGCGCGCGAACAGCTGCTGTCGGAGCTTTTAGACGAAGCCGCACGCGCAAAGAACATTATCGTAGTTATAGAAAATTTTGAACGTTACATTGCAGATGATGCAGGAGGTGTAAAACGTTTCTACCGTCATAGAAAAGTACGCACGTCAGTCTACAGTACAGTTTATTGCTATTACTACACCTTATCATTACCAGCGATATATTCATGGTAACAAGAGCGTTACTAACCACTTTGAAAAAATAGACGTTGCAGAAATCTCATCAGAAGAAACACTTGCCATACTCCTAGACGAGGCAATAGAATTCGAAAAGCGTTACAAGGTATTTATTACCTATGATGCAGTAAAACAAGCAGTGGTACAATCTGGCGCATACATAAGCGATAAACCATACCCCGAAAAGGCAATTAAGCTTCTTGATCAAACATGTGCATATGTACAAGGACGCAAAGAAAAAACGGTAAACGGACACCTGGTGAATGTAGTGCTTGAGAATATTACACATATACCAACCGAGCTGAGTGCATCATTTAAACAAAAACTGCTCACTGTAGAACAAGAACTTCATAAGCGGGTTATAAGCCAAGACGATGCTGTTAACGAAATTGCGGCTGCACTTCGCAAATCGTTTGTACTGGCCGGTACGCACAAAAAACCTATCGCATCTTTTTTGTTTTTAGGCCCCACAGGTGTTGGTAAAACAGAAACAGCAAAATCTATTACACAAGTACTCTTTGGTGATGAGCAAAATATGCTTCGTTTTGACATGTCTGGGTATCAAACCATAGAGGGCATAGCAACACTTATTGGATCGCCTCAAACAGGCGAACCAGGCCTGCTTTCTCAAGCAGTGCGACAACAAAAATACGGCACACTACTGCTTGATGAACTAGAAAAAGCACATAAAGATCTATTAAACATATTCTTAACCGTGTTAGACGAAGGTTACTTTTATGATGGTTTTGGCAACAAGGTAGACTGCACCCACCTTATTATTATCGCCACATCAAATGCGGGTGCAGACTTTATTTATCAGGCACTTAACTCTCAAGATGCTTCTGGCGTTGCACGCACATTGTCTAAAAAGCTTATCGACTACCTTGTTGCGCAGCATGCATACTCGCCAGAGTTCCTTAATCGTTTTGATGGTGTTATTGTATACAAACCACTCCAAAGTGATGATATTTACAAAATTGCCCTTGGTCTCTTAAACAACCTTAAATCAGACGTGTTTAAAACCCACGGCCTTACCATTGAGTTTTCACACACATTCGTAGACAATCTTATAAAACAGGGGTACGATGTACGCTTTGGCGCACGAAACATGCAGCGGGCCATTCAAAACGAAGTCGAATCTAAGATTGCCAAAATGCTCCTTACCAACCCCAATATTAAAAACCGCACCATTATTTTTTAATGAATCTAAACACATTTTTTTGCTCTATAATGTGAGC
This sequence comes from Microgenomates bacterium OLB23, assembly GCA_001567245.1. Classification (GTDB taxonomy): domain Bacteria; phylum Patescibacteriota; class Microgenomatia; order UBA1406; family HO2-37-13b; genus OLB23. The sequence continues at coordinate 6,712 of LMZU01000003.1, read as the reverse complement.
ATGAACGTGTATTTTACTGCAACTACCTCAAAAGAAACCTACAAGGTAAACTACCAATCTATTTTAAAAAAAGCTTGAACAAATACCCGATTTAAATATTGTTTCGGGTAAGCAAATTCTCGATAAATCGTTGTTATCACGAGACAAAAAACTAACCAGTACTAAAATATTTGAGCGAGAAAAATCTCTTATAGATTCTGCAGATGTCGTTATTGCTGAGGTAACCCAACCATCAACCGGTGTAGGGGGTGAAATTGTGTATAGTCTTGTACAAAAAAAGCCCGTTTTAGCACTTATCTTTGAAGAACATGAGGATGAAATTACTCCTATGCTACATGGAAATACCTCAGACAACCTATACCTTGAGCACTACACATTAGACAACATACATCTTAAACTTCAAAATTTTATTACTCACACTAAAAAATCTGTACAAAAAAAGGAAAATTAATAGTTATAGATGGTGGTGACGGGTCGGGCAAGGCAACACAGGCAAAACTATTGATTGATTACCTAAAAAAGAAGAATTATATGGTTAAATCTGTTGATTTTCCGCAATACTATTCATCCTTCTCTGGCAAAACAGTGGCGATGTTCCTTAGGGGTGACTTTGGAGAGCTTAATCAGGTCTCACCATATCTTGCATCTATGCCATATGCACTCGACCGTGCATCGGTAAAAGAAGAAATGGAAGAGTTTTTAGCAAAAGGAGGCATTATTATTGCAAACCGCTATGCAACATCTAATATGGCTCATCAGGCAGCAAAAATTTCATCTGCAGCAGATAAAAAAAAAGTACCTTAAATGGGTATATGAGCTCGAATATAAAGTGCTTAAAATTCCCAAAGAAGACGCTGTGATTTATTTATATGTGCCTTGGGAGGTGGGTTATGAGCTTACAAAGAACAAAGATGCCAGAGCCTACCTTAAAGGTAAATCGCACGATATTGCTGAAGCCGATTTGCATCATCGCAAAGAGACTGAAAAAATGTACCTGCAGCTAGCAAAAGAAAAAAACTGGATACAAATTGACTGCGTTGAAGACAATAGGCTATCTTCAATCGACGAAATCCATCAAAAAATTATCTCACATTTGACTTTTATTTAGAATGTGCTATTCTAACTAAAAGAATGGATAAAAAGCTATCATTCTTGGTGCTCGTATTCTTTTTAGTACTTGGTACTTTCGCGTCTTTCGTACTACAACGAGAAACAAGACTCACTAGAGCCGCTAGTCAAGTTCCCGAAGCCTTACAGTCGTTTATGATTGTATCGGCAAAAGGTTTAGAGTGCACTATCAATGTTATTGTAAGAGACAGTGCTCAAAAAGGTGTACCCAGCAAAGAAGTCTGTGTTACCTCAACCTTTGGCAGTGTGAGCCCCAGCTGCACCACAACCAACGAGTCTGGCATAGCTGAAGTTACCATAACTGCACCTTCTGCAGGAACAGGCAACATATCTGCAAATGTAACTGGCCTGTTTGATATTCCTACACAAGTTAGCTGCCTGTTTACTCAATAAGCATGAAAAAAATTACTAAAGCGGTTATACCTGCTGCTGGTTTTGGTACAAGATTTCTTCCACAAACTAAGGCAATGCCCAAAGAAATGTTGCCAATAGTAGATAAACCAGTTATCCAACACGTTGTAGAAGAAGCCGTAGAAGCAGGCATTGAAGACATAGTTATTGTAACAGGCTGGCACAAACGCACCATTGAGGACCATTTTGATTACCCCTATGAGCTTATCATGCGCCTTCAAGAGTCTGGAAAAGAAAAACAGGTAGAAATAGTAAAAGGCGTGGCCGAAATGGCCAACTTTATTTACATCCGACAAAAGGGGCCTATGGGCAATGCTACTCCAATTCTTAATGCACGCAACGTAATTGGCAACGAACCATTTATGGTGCTTTTTGGTGACGATTTTATTGTATCACGACCAAAAAGCCGTGCAAGGCAGCTTATCGAAGCATACGAAAAATATGAATCTTCAATTCTTTCTTCTATGCGCAAGCCTTCACCAGAAGACGCAAGCCGTTATGGCTATGCAGCAGGACAAGAGGTTGAACCAGGAGTTTTTAAAGTCTCAGACATTATCGAAAAACCCGGGGCAGAAAAAATGCCATCAGACATGGCTATTATTTCTGGCTACATTTTTACTCCAGAAATATTTGACTGCATAGATCATATGATCAAAAATAATATGGTAGGGCAGGGTGGTGAATATGTATATACCGATGCACTCAACCTGTTGCGCGAGCGCGGTCAAGACGTGTATGCTCTCGAAATAGAAAAACGCAAAATACTATGACACAGGAAACAAACTAGAATACATGAAAACAATTGTCTCTCTTGGATTGGAGCACGAAGAAATAGGAGAAGATCTCAAAAACTTTCTCAAAAATCTATCTTTATGATATAATGCTCACATTGGTTAACTTAAGCATTTCTGTTTTCACGTATCTCCTGTCCCACATGCGGATTCGAAAACAGACATTATTATATTTTAAGGAGATATATTTATGAAAAACACAGATCCATCTGAACTGCTCGCGTATGGCCTGCACCTTGGCCACAAAAAAAACAAAATTCATCCTAAGGCTAAACGCTATATTCACAGCATAGAAAAGGGCGTATCAATTATCGACCTTTTTCAAACTTCTGACCTTTTAGATAAGGCAAAAACATATGCAGAAGAACTTGGTAAAAACAACAAAACACTTGTTGTTGTTGCATCTAAAAGAGGGGCAAGAGAAATTGTAACTGAGCTTTGTAAAGAACATAATGTTGCCTACATGACCAACAAATGGGTAGGTGGCTTTCTTACCAACTTTGATCAAGTGCTTAAGAATATTCAAAAAATGAACAAAATGCGCGAAGATGAGAAGAGCGGTGCATGGGAAGACATGCCAAAGCACGAGCGTAATGCAGAACACAAAAAACTTCACCGCATAGAAACCATATATACTGGTGTAGCGGCTCTTACAGAACTTCCTGACGCTTTATTTATTATTGATATTCGAAAAGAACATAACGCAGTAATAGAGGCAGCACAAAGAAAAATTACTACTATTGCTGTTGTTGATACCAACGTAAACCCAGAGCACATAACATACCCAATACCTGCCAATGACGATGCAGTATTAAGTATTAAATATGTTTCTGAGGCTATTATTAAAAGCTATGCAGACGCAAAAACAAAAAGCTCATGCAAAAGAGGCAAAAAAAGAAGTTACCAGTAAAACATCTAAAACAAAATGAAAGATATAGAAAAAATTAAACAACTTCGCGAAGAAACAGGCGTATCGTACGCAATGTGCACAACTGCACTTTCTGAAGCCAACGGTGATATGCAAAAAGCACGCGAACTTCTTAAACAAAAAGGATGCAGAAGTAGCACAAAAAAAAGCAGAGCGAGAAACAGGACAAGGTTCAATTTTTACGTATGTTCACCACAATAAACGTATAGGTGCAATGGTAACACTGCTTTGCGAAACAGATTTTGTGGCTATGAATGAAGATTTTAAAAAACTAGGTAACGATGTTGCAATGCACATTGCATCTACAAACCCAGAAAACAAAGATGCACTTTTGTCTATGCCATTTATTAAAGACCCAAGCCTCACTATAGCAGAGCTCGTCAAAAACGAAATTCTGAAAATTGGTGAAAACATTGCAGTTGGTGAATTTGTGCGATTTGAAATCTGATACAATTGGTCCATGGATATTGCATCAATTGATAAGGAATTTATAACACAGTCACAGCATGCAACTCAGCAGCTATCTGAAGAACTCCGCCAAATTCGTACTGGCAAGGCAAGCCCCTCACTAGTAGAAGACTTAGAAGTAGCTGCATATGGAGGCCAAATGAAAATGAAGCTCAAAGAGCTGGCCAGCATTGCCACCGACGGTCCTACAGCAATACTCATAGACCCCTTTGATGCTTCGACAGTACAAGATATAGAAAAGGCTTTTCTTACTTCACCCTTGCAACTAAGCCCTCGCGTAGAGGGTAAAATGCTGCGTATTATTACACCTGCACTCACCTCAGAACAGCGAGAAAAAATTTGCAAAGCTAGTAAGCCAAAAGGTTGAAGAAACCAAAAAACAACATACGGTACTACAGAGATCATGCTCGAAAAGGTATTAAATCTTTACTTGATGAAAAAGCAATCACCGAAGATGACAAATTTAGAGCAGAAAAAAAAAATATTGATACAAAAACAAAAGAATACACAGACACAACTCGACGACATAAAAAAGAAAAAACAAGAAGAAATTATGAGTCTATAACAAATTGCCAAAATGTTTACTATAGTAGTTTTTTTATTGTTCTCAGCATACTTGTCATTATTCATGAGCTTGGACATTTTGTGGCCGCAAAAATTAACGGCATTAAAGTAGAAGAGTTCGGCTTTGGGTTGCCACCACGGGTATGGGGCATTCGAGTTGGTGAAACATTGTATAGCCTTAATGCACTTCCCTTTGGGGGTTTTGTAAAAGTGCTCGGCGAAGAAGAGGAAGAACTTACGGGTAAAAACTTAGTGAAAAAGACCTTGATAGAGCATTTTCACGAAAAAAGCCGTGGCAAAAAATAATGGTTTTAGTTGCTGGCGTTACCTGCAACTTTTTACTCGGATGGTTTATTATTTCGTATTTGTTTGTGCGAGGTGTGCCTGTTCCAAGTGACATTGTGTCTGTAGAAAACGTTGTAGAAAACTCACCCGCAGCCACTGCAGGCTTGCAAAAAGGAGACAAAATTCGCGCATTTACTGTAGCTACTCAAACAGAGACCATTGAATCTACCGAAGAGCTCACTGCGTTGTCAAAAAAACATGGTGGCGAAAAGGTAATACTGTTAATTGACAGAAACAACACCAAACTTAAAGTAAATATAGTACCAAGAAAAGACCCACCACCTGGTCAGGGAGCGCTTGGGCTTGTTATTAGCAACTACGAACTTAAAAAATATTCAATAATAGAGGCGCCTATGTTGGGGCTGTTTGAGTCAGCAAAAATGACGAAACTTATTTTTGTTGAACTTTCAAAAACACTGTTTAAGTTTGTTACATTCCAAGAGCAACAGGCAGAAATTGCCGGACCAGTTGGTATTGCTCGACTTACCTCTGCAGCAGCGCGACAAGGCATAGATGCATTACTGCAAATGATTGGCCTTTTGTCGCTCAATCTTGCAGTTATTAACATTTTGCCATTTCCTGCACTAGATGGAGGCAGGCTTGCGCTGGTACTCTACGAAACAATTTCAAGAAGAAAAGTAAATCCTGCCATCGAACGAAAACTCAATATGGCCGGCTTTGCATTCTTGCTTTCGCTTATTGTGCTTGTTACTATTAACGACATTATTAAGCTATTCCAATAAGTATGAGCACTCACTACAAAAACATTACAATATCAGGAAAAATTGGTGTTGGATCTACCACTCTTGCAAAAAAGGTGGCAGAAATTCTTGGATGGAAGTACATAAACACCGGAGCACTACAACGCGAGTTTGACCGACAGCAGGGCAACGATGAAAATTTACAGGGCGCTGCAAAGCGTAGCGATGAACACGAACGGGCTATGGAGGCACAGGCTAAACAGGTGCTCTCAAATGAGGAACACGTTGTATACGAAGCATGGCTGTCGGGATTTGTTGCACGCGATATTCCTCATGTACTCAAAGTATTGGTGGTATGCTCAAAAGATGATGTTCGTATTGATCGCGTTATGAATCGTGAAAACGTTAACCTTGAACTGGCAAAACAATATATTCGTATTCGAGAGGGAGAAAATATTGAAAAATGGAAGGCACTGTACGGCACCAACGATTTCTGGAATCCTAAAGACTATGACTTAGTCGTAGATACCTATCTTCGGGCCCACTAGAAACTCTTGGCAAGGTTCTTGATACACTCGGCTACAAAGGTCAACTTTAATATGAAGTACTCACACATTACCATTGCAGGAAGAATTTGTACTGGCAAATCTACGGTGCGTAAATATTTGCAAGATACTCTCGGATGGGAGGGTTTTTCTACTGGTGAAATTTTTAGAGAATATATAAAAGAGCATAACCTGCAGCTGGAACGCGTCGAAGAACAAGATCGTATAGGCAGAGAAGTCGACGCATCAATTCAAAAAAGACTCCGCGAAGAAAATAATCTTGTAATCGATACATGGATTAATGGTGTGCTATCTACCTCGCTGCCAACCGTGTGTAAAGTGCTGCTTGTGTGCGACGACACCGTGCGTATTCAACGATTTATGGAGCGAGAAGGAGTAACCAAACAAGAAGCATCGAGACGAATAGATAATAGAGAGAGTGCGCTGCTTACAAAGCTCTCATCTATGTACAACATAGATGATATTTTAGACCCAAAGCATTATAATATCGTCATCGACACAACTAATCTGTCTATCAATGAAATAGGCGATCAGATTATTGCAAAGATGCGATCATGAAACAAGAAAAACTTTATCTCCCAAAAAATCGGACGACCTATCTAAATGGTACCTGTCGGTTGTAGAAATGGCCGAACTTGCAGACTATGGTCCTGTAAAGGGCAGTATGGTAATACGACCATATGCTTATGCAATATGGGAAAGAGCACAACAAGCACTTGATGCTTGGTTTAAAGCCGATGGCGTACAAAACGCATACTTTCCGCTGCTTATTCCCTCTTCATTTTTAGAAAAAGAAAAAAGCCACGTTAA
>LMZU01000002.1 GCA_001567245.1 Microgenomates bacterium OLB23 | reverse complement strand
ACCCACCATTCCCGAATCTATTCTTTTTTTTTGCAGACGAAATGGATGATGGTGGCGCGTACTTGCGCGGCATTACTGCAGATTTTGTTCAGAGGTATAATCCGCGCATGTATTCGCCGCCACAGTATGCAGCCTGGATATTGGCACCAGTTGTGCTACATCAAGGCACCGCGGATGACGCGGTGCCGCTGCAGTGGTCTAATACTTTTGCAGACAAAATGGAGTATTTGAACAAAGATATTACCTATTATATTTATCAAGACGAAGATCATAATTTTACCCAAGGCAGCTGGACAACATTAATACAAAGAGACCTGCAGTTTTTTCGTAAAAACCTAAACCTATAACAAAAAAGTGAGGTCAAAACTTGACAGAACTTCTCTAAGTGGTACAATCATGCAATATGAATTTTAAACGATTCATTATTGCTTTCCTCTTGCTTGGTGCCTTTGCTGTTTCTTCTTTTGCCTATGCCCAAGATACCCAACAACCAGACTTTGACATGCAAGATATTGTTATGGTTAACGAGGATGACATTATTAACCATGATGTCTTTAGTTTTGGTGAAATGACCGACATTAAAGGCACAATTAACGGAGATGTATACACTGCCGGCGGCGAGGTAACTGTTGATGGCCGCATAAACGGTGACGTTCTCGCAGCAGGTGGAGAAGTGCGCATTTTGCAGAGCGCAATAGTTGCACAAGATATTCGTGTGGCAGGTGGTACCGTAACAATAGACGGTACGGTGAATGGCAATATTACTGCAGCAGGCGGGAAGATTATTATTAATAACGCAGCACGCGTAAACGGCAGCTTTACAGCAGCCGGAGGAGAAATTCGCATTGATGCACCTGTTAACCGAAATGTTAAATTAGTTGGCCAATCGGTGGCTATCAATAGTCCTATTGCAGGCGGTGCCGATATTATGGTGCAGGATCTTTCTTTTGGCACCGAAGGCCGTATTCAGGGCAATTTGTCATATGTATCTGAACAAGAATTTGTAATTGGCGATGGTATTGTAGGTGGCACCATACAACACAAACTACCTCCGCAAGAAATGCGTTCAGCTCAAGAGCAGCCAAAATATATAATGGGTAGAGTATTTACATTTATGGGGCTCTTAAGTCTTGTTGCAAAGCTGTTTGTTGGGCTTCTCCTCATACACTTATTCCCCACATTTAGCAATAAGGCCTCTGACAAGGTGGGCTCACAAATTTGGCGCTCACTGGGAACTGGATTTCTTATTGTAGTTCTTTCGCCAATACTAATTGTTGCCTTGTTTGCTACTATTGTGGCGTTTCCACTTGCAAGCATGTTGCTTGTAGGTTATTTGTTTGTTTTATATTTGGCTTCGATATTTGTTATGCTGGCACTTGGCAAAATGGTAATACACCGAATAAATAAAAAATGGAACGATGCAGCAGCGTTTGTGGTTGGTTTACTTGCACTTTTTGTTGTTGGTTTAATACCTGTGCTTAACATATTCGTATGCATGGCAGTTACCTGTATTGGTATTGGGGCTTTTGTAAATACAAAGCTAGAAGTATACAAAGACCTGCGTAAAAAGAATCTCTTATAATCCTACTAGGGAAGTTTAGGCTCGCTCTATGTAGCTACCTGTTTCTGGATCTATAGTAATAACCTCACCCTTTTTAATAAAGAGAGGCACATACACCACTGCGCCTGTTTCTAGAGTAACTGGCTTTTTTGCGTTTGTTGCAGTGTCGCCTTTGACAGCATCTTCGGCCTCTATAACCTGAAGGCGCACAGATTGTGGAGGACGTACTGCAAGCGCCTTGTCATTATGAAAGAGCACATACATTTGTTGACCTTCTTTAAGATAGGGGAGAAATTCTCCAACGAGGTCTTTATCAAGCTCAAATTGTTCGTAAGTTTGTTCATTCATAAAGGTAAGAGTATCGCTGCCGGCGAAGAGAAACTGCATAAGGGTGCTCTCAACAGATATTTGCTCAATAAGATTATCGGGTTTAAAGGTGTTTTCGGTTGTTCCTCCAGTGGCAACATTTTTTACTTTTATGCGGATGTTTGCAGAACCTCTTCCATGAAAGTTATGTTCAAACTTTACCACAGTAAAAATTGAACCGTTTAGTTCAACAAAATCGCCTTTTTTTAGTGAGCTCGCGGTAACTTTCATGGGGATATTATACACTAAGCTCGCAGCTTGATGAATATCGAGCCCTAGTTATTGAAGTATTTTTTCTAATTTTTAGTTTCAGGTCTCCTACGTTTTTATAGTGAATGCCCGTCATTCCGGCTTTTTCTGCTGCCTCAATATTTTTTATTTGGTCGTCAATAAACACAATCTCTTCAGTATCTTTTCCAAGTTTTTCGGCAACCATTACATATGCAGCTGGCTCAGCTTTGTTTACTCCCAAGTTTTCGGCCGATAAAATTTGACTAAACATATTCTCAAGTACCTCTTTAGATTTCGGGTCATTCTGTATTTGGCTTGTTGTAAAAATGTTCATAGAGTATTTTTTACCAAGTTTTTTATAATAGCTTAGGAGCTCGTTATCAAACTCGTAGTAATCAAAAAAATTAAATGGTTTGCCAGAGTTTAATAGTTCTCTGTATAAACCATTGAGCGATCCAATGAAGGTGGGTTTGTTAAACCGCAGAATTACATTAGAGAAATCTGAAAGTATGGTAGTAATCATAGTTTTTTTACCAAGTTTTATCGAACTCTTCTAAAAGTTTTTTTTGCTGGCCACTAAGCTTGTGTGGATATATTACATTGAAGACAATATATTGATCGCCTTTGCGATTTGATTGTGGGTAGGGTATGCCCTTTCCCTGTAGTCGCAGCATAGAACCGTGCTTTGTGCCCGATGTCACCTTAATTTTAAGCTTTTTTTGTCGAGAGTTGGAATTTCTACCTGTGCACCTAGAATGGCTTTGGTAAAGGGTAAGTCGACGGTAACGTAAATATCTTGTCCGTCGCGTTTAAATAGTTTATCTGCAGCGACGGCAATATGTAAATCAAAGTCATCAAATCGAATTCGCATGCCGCTGTCTACACCTGCAGGAATTTTTACCTTACGTTTTTTGCCATCGATTTCTATGTTCTTTTCTACTCCGTGCACTGCCTCATCGAAAGTTATAGATAGCTGATAGGCGGGTTTGCGTTGTTGTCTGCCAAACCCTCCACCGCCAAAAAAAGACTCAAATATTTCGAAGGGGTCACTGAATCCGCCAAAGTCGGCGCCTTCAAAGGGGTTGCCTCCTTGGCCCGAAGTATATGTCCATGTGAATGGGCCTTGTTGGTAGGCACCACCTGCACCACCTGCGCCGCCATAGCCACCAGCTTTGCCTCCGGTACGTGTATACATGTCATGGCCAAGCTGGTCATATGTCTGGCGTTTTTTTTCGTCAGAGAGCACCTCGTAGGCATTATTAATTTCTTTAAATTTTGCCTCTGCGCCCGCATCTTTATTTTTGTCTGGGTGCCACTTAAGCGCAAGCTTGCGGTATGCCGATTTTATTTCTGCTTTGGTCGCTGTTTTGCTAACGCCAAGAACTTCATAATAATTATTCATAATTAGGGCACGATCTTCAAGAAGACACGGTCTTCTTTATTCTACAACTTCGCCTTCTTCGACGTCTTTTTTATCTGCGCCGCCATCTTTTGGTGTCTCGCCCTGTTGAGCGCTTCCATCTGCGGCATTGCCGGTCTGATTTTGTTCAGCCTGCTGCTTATACATAACTTCACCAATCTTTTGCAGGCTTTCAGAAAGCTCAGTAGTTTTTTGTTCGAGCTCTTCTCTAGTACCCTTGTCTAGTATTTCTTTCAGCGCCTTGATTTTGGTTTCAACGTCATCCTTCAGGCCTTGTTCTACCTTGTCTCCCGCGTCTTTAAGCGATTTTTCAGCGGTGTAAATAAGGCTGTCTGCATGATTTTTTGCTTGTATGCGTTCTTTCTCTTTTTCATCATCTGCGGCATTTTTTTCTGCATCGGCTCGCATTTTTTCTACCTCTTCATTTGTGAGGCCTGCTGAACCGGTAATGCGAATGCTCTGACTCTTGCCTGTTGCTTTGTCTTTAGCAGTAACGCTTAGAATGCCATTGGCGTCAATGTCAAAGGCAACCTCAATTTGCGGAATACCTCTAGGTGCAGGTGGAATTCCCTCAAGTATAAAGCGGCCTAAAGACTTATTGTCTTTTGCGAGCGGCCTTTCTCCCTGCAAGATATGAATGTCTACCTGCGTTTGGTTATCAGCGGCAGTAGAGAAGACCTCAGACTTCGATGTAGGTATCGAAGAATTGCGCTCAATGAGTGGGGTTGAAACGCCGCCCAAGGTCTCCACTCCCAAAGTAAGAGGCGTTACATCAAGCAATACGACGTCCTTAACTTCCCCGCCGATAATGCCTGCCTGAACAGCTGCACCAACTGCAACAGCCTCATCCGGGTTAACGGATTTGTTGGGTTCCTTGCCAAAGAAACTTTTAACTTCTTCTCGCATCTTTGGCATACGTGTCATGCCTCCGACGAGAATTACTTCATCGATATCTTTAATTGTCATTTTCGCGTCTTTGAGTGCAGCTTCTGCTGGGCCAAATGAGCGCTTTATGAGCTCTGCGGTTAATGACTCAAGCTTTGCGCGCGACAGCTTGTGTACAAAGTGCAGGGGCTGCCCGTCTTTAACTGTAATAAAAGGCAGGTTTATTTCTGATTCTAGCGAAGACGATAGCTCAATTTTTGCTTTTTCAGCGGCCTCTTTAAGGCGCTGCAATGCCTGTGCATCTTTACTTAAATCAATGCCCTGCTCGTTTTTAAACTCGGTAACAAGGTAGTCAATAATGGTTTGATCAAAATCGTCACCACCCAGGTGGGTGTCGCCGTTAGTAGACTTTACCTCAAATACACCATCACCAAGCTCTAGTATTGTAATGTCAAAAGTTCCGCCTCCAAAGTCGTATACGGCGATGTTGTGGGCATTTTGCTTTTCTAGACCATAGGCGAGCGCGGCCGCTGTTGGTTCGTTAATTATGCGCTCAACTTGAAGTCCGGCAATTTCGCCAGCTTGCTTTGTTGCTTGTCGCTGAGAATCGTCAAAATATGCGGGCACTGTAATGACGGCTTTTTCTACCTTTTCACCGAGATAATCTTCGGCATCTTCTTTTGCTTTTTTTAAGATCATCGAAGAAATTTCTTCGGGCGTAAGTGTTTTATCGTTAATTTTTATGTTTGCACGGTCATCTTTGCCCTTTACAATTTCATAGGGAAGCCACTTTTGCAGTTCAGCAACCACCGGGTCATCAAATTTTCTACCCATGAGTCGCTTGATTGAGAAAATAACCTCACGTGGTTTTGTAATAAGCTGACGTTTTGCTACGTCTCCGACAACTCTCTTTTCTGGGTCGACAACCGACGGAATAGTATTGCGTCCTTCTTTAGAAGGAATAACTTTAGGCTTGCCGCCCTCCATAACTGCAACAACCGAGTTTGTTGTTCCAAGATCGATTCCTATTGTTTTTGCCATGTTAGTGTATGTAACTAATAATAATTGTTAACTTTTTGTTTAATTGCTAACTTTTTTGCTTACTCTTACTTGCGCGGGGCGCAAAATTGAGTCGCCCATCATATACCCTTTGCGCGCTACGCTCATAACAAGGTTGTCATGATCACCTTCTACCATCTCAATTGCTTCGGCATAGAGAGGGTCAAACTCTTTGCCGACAAGCTCAATTTCTGATACACCCAAGTCTTTAAGCGCATTTTCAAATTGTTTTGCTATCATTGTGAGCCCTTCGTCTTCGTGAAAGGCCTGGGCCCGCTCAATGTCGTCCATTACGCTCAAAAACCGCTCTACAACGCGACGCGTAATATGTTTTTCTGACTCCTTTTTTTCATTGAAAAATCTTTTTTCAAGGTTCTGATAGTCTGCAAGTGCCCGCAAGTATTTATTCTTGTATTCATCTGCCTCGCTTAGCACTTTTTTCTTTTTTTGTTTTCATACTTATGCCGCAACTTTTTGTGTTTCTACAATGCTCTCTATAAGCTCGGTAAAATATCGTACATTAGGTACGATAACATCGTATTTCATTCTTCTGGGTCCTATTACTCCAATGGCGCCTTTTACGCTAGGGCCTTCAAATTCACCAAACACAAGTGCTACTTGACTAATATCTGGGTCGTCGTCGCCAAACATAAATAACATATCTTCATCAAGCCCTTCAAATTTTTGCAGCACACGCTGCCAATAGGCATATTCATCGCATCTTTCAAGAAGCGCACGCGCCCTCTCAATATCCCAAAACTCTCGATTGCCAAGCATGTTGTTAACACCGCAATAATACACATCACCATGATTGGTTGTAGCAACGGCGAGTGTTTGGGTGCGGTGAGCCAGTGAATGGGTAGCTCTTTGCAAAAGCCTGTGCAATTCGTGGCGAAAATCCCACACATCACTTTTTGAGGCAACTTCGTCGGCGGTAGAAAGCTGCTTTTCGTTCATTAAGTTTTTAATGTAAAACCTAAAAGCCTTTGCTGTTGGTACTCGCCCAGACGAAAAATATTCTTTTTTCAAATAATCTTTTTTTGCCAAATCAACCATATCGTTGCGAATGGTTGCGGGTGACACGCCAAGATTAAACTTTTTATCAAGAATTTCTGAACCTACAGGCTCACCATTATCGGTGTACTGGCTAATGATTGCCTTCAAAAGTTCTATTTGACGTGGTGTTAAATCATCCATATTAGCAAGAGTTTAGTATATCTGCTAATTTTTGTCAAGAGTTATGCTACATTTATTTATGTTGAGTGTGAGAGCAGTGTAGTAAGCACAGATGCAAGAGCCTCTCTTTCTGTGGCTGGAGAATCAAAATTTATAGCTGTATGACGTATGGTAGGGTCTCCTGTTGCAGCGCCCCTTTTTGTATGAGTTCGCACAGATCGCAGTGTTTGAATGCGTGCTCCTGTTTTGCCTCCAGCTTCTAAATCTTTTGCCATACGCACCATATTGTCTAGCTGTTTTGGGTCGTCGTCTACCAATATAACAGTGTGGGGGTCAGGCCCAAAAAGCTGTCCACTTTCTCCGGCCTCCATGTCGATAACTCTTTTAATAAATTCGCCCTTAGGAATTTGTGTGAGCAATATTTGACTTACCGGTAGGTTTGGGTGTTGTTGCAGTAGCCGTAGGATTTTTCGGAATTGATAGTTGGGTTCACCATAGGTGAGTATTCCTAGGTTTGTTGGGTCATCATTTGGGTGGGTGCCAAGCTTGTGCATGGCTTCGATTATTTCATCATAAATTCTTGGGTCTGCAATGGTGGTGTTAAAAATTTGCTCAAGTGCTAAGTTGCGTGGTCGTATGCCATTATTTATTAATTGTTTCTTGTCTGGATTAAAATAAAAAGGATCATCCTTTTCTACTGTGCCATTTTGAATGCGTCTTAAGGTTTGACTTATGTGAGACAGGGCAACTTCTTGAGGAATGCCTGCATCTATATAATTTCTTAGTTGTTGAGCTGCCCAATCGAGTGCATCTACGTGGGCATTGGGATGATATTGTGTGCCGGCGCCCTCATGCTCTTGCCATCGTGAAAATTCGTCTGTTATTTTTATTAGTAAAGCGCAGGTGTCTGTAGAAATTCGCGGGTCTAAACCTTGCAGGTACTCAGTATATTGCTCTTTGCGTGGTACTTTTGCATCAGTTGTTGCTGCTGTTGTGTCGTCATAGTCAACTAAAATCCAATCTTTACCCTGTGCAACGGGGAAATTTGTTCTTTGAACAATGAATCCAGCATCACCCACTCTTTTAAACTCAAAATTTCCAATGGCATCTCGAGTTTCTTGGGGCAAGTCATTATATATAGCATTAAGCTTGCGTTCTTCTATGTCGCCAGGACTAATGGTTTGCTCAGGTTCCATGAGGTGAGTATATATAACAAGCAGGTAACATAGCAATATGTAGTAAGAGTAAGCAGAAGCAGCCCCCCCCGGCAATCGCCGGGGGGGCTGCTTGGTTTGAGCTGCCCCGCCGCACCTACTGCGGCGGGCAGTTGTTAAGGCGCAGGGGCTTGTGTGCGAAGACATCCTCCACCATGCACACGGCAAGCTTGCCGCTGCTCAGTCTGTAGCCCCTGATGGTCACCACTGGCCGATCCGACCAGGTGTACTTCAGGAACATGTTCGGTGTCGCGTACCGCTCCTGGTCGAGGAAGTAACCAACGCCTGACCCTCCCTCTCCTGCTGTCTGGAACATGAGGTCGGGCCCGTCCATGACGAACGTGCCCTCCATCTGTACCAGTTGGTCGGGCCGGTACTCTTGCTCGAGTACCGGCGCATCCGGAAGATCTGGGCTCGTGCCCTGGCTGCAGCCTGCCATCATCAACGCATATACGATGATGGCGATGAGCACAATCCAGAGCCTGCTGTTCGGTCGCTTGGTCCTTCGCATTAGCTAGTAACCTCCAGGTTTGTACGACAGCCTTATCTCAGTTGAGCATAGGCCAACAGAACAAAATACGGGTTATTATGCTCTGTTGGCCCGTGCTTAAAGCCTATAGTATACATCATGTAGATTATATAGTCAAAACCTACAGACTCTTGCATAAAGCTGCAGAGTAATTTATAATACTCGACATCATGCCACGAACTAAAAAAAACAGAAACAGAAAAAAGTCGCAGCTACAAAAAAAGAAAGTTGCTAAAAAAAGCTGTCGAAAAAGAAATAGCCGAAAAGGCTCCAAAAGCAGAAAAAGCCACTAAAGCTCTAAAAGCTGAGAAGGTAGTAAAGGTAAAAGCCCAAAAGGTTGAAAACACCGAAGAAATTGTAAAAGAAGTTGCCGTTGAAAGCACAGACCTTGCCACAGCCTCTAAACAACAAATTATTGATCAGTTTGCTACCAAAGATGGCGATACAGGCTCACCAGAGGTGCAAATTGCACTTTCTACCCAAAAAATAGTCAACCTTTCTGCACACTTAACTATTAATCCAAAAGACAATCATTCACGACGCGGATTGTTAAAGATTATTGCAAAACGACGCAGAATTCTTCATTACCTACAAGATAAAGACGAGGCTCGCTATAAGAGTCTTATTAAAAAACTTGGATTGAAGAAGTAAAACCTGTATACTTTTTGCGTGAGGAAGAGAAGTGGGATTCTGAATATTGAAATGAAGCATGTCTTCATGTCTGTATTAAGCCTCTCACTTCTTCTTGGAACCTCTTTACATACGGCATTTATTAAAAAACTTATTAATTGAGCCTGTAGCTCAGAATATTATGAAAAAAACAGCAGAACGCTCCATGATGATTGGAGACAACCAACTTACGTTATCAGTAGGCAAGTTTGCCCCAAAGGCAGATGTCACCATATTTGGAAAGCTCGGCGATACCGTAGTGCTTACCACGGTGGTTTCTGGCGGAAAGACAGATTTAGGATATTTTCCACTTTCTGTGGAGTATGTTGAAAAGCTTTATGCCGGTGGTAAGATTAAAGGTTCACGATGGGTAAAGCGAGAAGGACGACCTACAGATGATGCTATATTAAAAGGTCGTGTAATTGACCGATCTATTCGTCCTCTCTTTCCTAAAGCCTACAAAAACGAAGTACAAGTTGTGTGTACACCACTATCTATTGATGGTGAAAACTCGGCTGATATGCTTGCTGCTATCACTGCCTCTGCAGCACTGCACATTTCTGGCATTCCATGGGATGGCCCTATAAGCACAATTCGTATGGGGTATGTTACTGAACACGCCGATGCAGAACATACATCTGCCGGTATAGTAGTAAATCCAGAAGAAGACGTACAAGAAATTTCTAAGCTAGACCTTGTTGTCTCATCAACCAGAAAGAAGGTTATGATGATCGAAACACAAGCAGAGGAGCTTCCAGAAGAAATTATCAAGGAGGCTATTAAGAAGGCGGTTGAAGTAAACAACACTATTATTGACCTTATTGAAGATCTACGAGCTGAGGTTGGTATACCAAAGCAAGAAGTTGTTGCCGATGAGGCGGTACAGGCTATAAAAGACGTGCTCAAGTCTACATACGCCGAACAGATAAAAGTGTTGGCAGAAAAGAATGCAGCAGACGACGATGATTATCGTGAAATGCAGCGCCAACTTGTAGAAGAAGTTGTCGCAGCGAACGAAGGTTTTGATAAGCGTGCTGTTGCAGGTGCAATTGAAGACCGCATACTCGACATGGTACGCGACGCAATGTTTGTAGAGGGACGACGCATGGATGGTCGCGCGCTCGACGAAATTCGTGAGCTAACTATTGAGTCGGGTATTTTGCCACGAACGCATGGATCTGCACTCTTTCAAAGAGGGCTTACCCAGGTTATGTCTATTGCGACACTTGGCTCAACCTCACTAGAGCAGCTTATAGAAACACCAGAGGGTGAAGAATCTAAGAGATACATTCATCACTATTTTTCACCTCCATATTCATATGGCGAACCTGGCCGTTTTTTTGGCCCAGGCCGAAGAGAAATTGGCCATGGTGCACTTGCCGAGAAGGCATTAGAACCGGTGTTGCCTTCTAAAGAAGAGTTTCCATATGCTATTCGAGTCGTTTCTGAGGTGCTTTCGTCTAATGGGTCAACCTCTATGGCTTCAACATGCGGCTCCACACTTGCATTGATGGATGCAGGAGTTCCTATTAAAGCACCGGTTGCTGGAATTTCTGTTGGGCTTATGTACAAGTCAGATGATGATTACAAGCTCATGACCGATATTGCAGGTATAGAAGACTTTGCAGGTCATATGGACTTTAAGGTTGCTGGTACATCTAAAGGTGTTACTGCAATTCAGCTTGATGTTAAAAACAATGGGCTGACCGACCAAATGATTGCAGAAACCTTTGATATGGCAAAAACAGCACGCACCTATTTGTTAGAACGAATGCAGGCTGTTATAAGCAAGCCACGATCTGATGTGTCGCAATTTGCGCCTAAGGTTGTTATGCTAACGCCACCAGAAGACAAGATTGGTGAGATTATTGGACCAGGGGGTAAAAACATTAAGCGCATTATTGCGATGACCAACACGCAAATTGATATAAGCGATGATGGCCAGGTGAGTATTTCTGGTGTAGATCGCGCTGATGTTGAGCGTGCTGTTGAAGCAGTTAAAAGCGTATATCGTGAGGTGCATGTTGGAGAAGAGTTTGAGGGTGAAATTAAACGAATACTTCCCATCGGTGCCATGGTTGAATATCTTCCCGGCAAAGAAGGTTTGGTGCATGTATCCAAACTTTCTAACACGTTTGTCCGCGATCCACATGATGTTGTATCTATTGGACAGCGCGTTCGCGTGAAGGTAATTCAAATTGATGATCGCGGAAGAATAAATCTTGGAATGTTGAATTGACTTTTGTAGCGCGGCTCAATACAATGTGTGACATATATGCCGCGCACAAGTAAGTTCATTACATTTAAGCTTCCCTTTGTCAAAAAGGTGCAAATTAATAAGCAGACGTTTTCAAACATCTTAGGCCTGCTTATTGCCACCAGTGCATTTTTGGCATATTTGTCGTACGTCAAAACAGGCACGGTGCTTGTTTTAATTAACGATATTCTCGTATATTGGTTTGGCGTACTTTCTATATTGCTGCCAACATTTGTACTGCTTGTTTCTACTCATTTTTTTTAATTCTAAAAAGCTCAAGCTTGTCAAGCCACATGTAACAGTGGGTATGCTGCTTATTTCAATTGCTATGTTTGGTGTATTCAGATCGGGCATTGTTGGCCGCACTATTTCGGATAACTTGGTGGCCGATTTTTCTGGGGTGGGTGCATTTTTTATTTTACTCACTGCATTTGTAGTGGGTATTATTTTGTTTTTTAACACATCGGTAGATGTTTTTTTGGTGATTGTTATTAACGTGCTTAAAAAAGTATTCGAGGCAATATATGCTTTTGTAACGCGCTTTATATTTAACCCTGACAAAGCTGCTGTTAATGCTCCTGCGCAAAAAGGCGAGTTTATTACCAATAAGGCAGCTCCGCAGCCGGTTATAAACGTTGCTAAGCAGCCAGTAGTACCAAAGTCTGGTGGCGATGCTCTTACTATTCGTCCACTCTCAAACGAGGCACTGCAGCACTGGGAGTTTCCTACTCTCAATCTTCTTGAAGAGATGAAGGAGCAAAAGGCCGATGCGGGTGACATTGCGTGGAACTCTGATACCATAGAACACACGCTAGACAGCTTTGGTATTAAGGCTCGTGTGGCCGAAATTAATCAGGGCCCTACCGTTACTCAGTATGCGCTTGAAATTGTTGCAGGTACAAAACTTACCAAAATTACGGGGTTGGCAAACGATTTGGCCCTGGCACTGGCTGCACCAACGGGCCAGGTAAGAATAGAGGCACCTATTCCAGGCAAGTCATATGTTGGTGTAGAAATTCCAAACAGAAAGTCTGAAGTTGTATCGCTCAAGCGTATGCTCACCTCAGAGGCAATGATGCACGACCCGCATCCATTAGTGGTACCAATGGGGCTGGATGTGTCGGGGCATCCAGTTGCCGGTAACATTGCAAAGTTTCCTCATGTGCTCATTGCCGGTACTACAGGATCGGGTAAATCGGTTATTTTGAATGCATGGATATGTTCGCTTTTGTTCAGAACTACCCCCGAAGATGTACGGTTGATTCTTGTAGACCCAAAACGTGTTGAACTAACACAATATAACGGTATTCCACATTTGTTTACCGAAGTTATTGTAGAGCCAGAAAAAAATTATCTCTGCGCTCAAGTGGACAGTGGGAGAAATGGAATCGAGATACAAAGAATTTGCAAAAGTGGGGGCGCGTAATATTGAGAGCTATAACAGCCGCCCCGATGTGCAAAAGGTGCCGTACATTGTCTTTATTATTGATGAATTGGCAGACCTTATGATATTCGCGCCGCGCGAAGCAGAAGAACACATTACTCGTATCGCGCAAATGGCGCGTGCCACTGGTATTCATCTTATCCTTGCTACCCAGAGGCCTTCGGTTGATGTTATTACAGGTCTTATGAAGGCCAACATTCCGTCGCGCATGGCATTTAACGTTCCTAGCTTGGTGGACTCGCGTGTGGTGCTCGATATGCCAGGCGCAGAAAAGCTAGTTGGTCGTGGCGACATGTTGTACCTGCCGTCTGATCAGGCAAAGCCAAAGCGTATTCAGGGGCCTTACCTTTCAGAAAAAGATATAAGCAATATTGTTGAGTTCCTTAAAAAGCGTACTCCTGTGGTGCATTACACCGAAGAGGTAACAGAACAAGATATTTCATCTGTGTCGGGTGGCTCAAGGTCGGGTGGCATGTCGGGCGATGGACAAGATCCACTATTCAACAAGGCACTAGATGCTATTTATCAAGATGGCAAAGCATCTGCATCGTTGCTACAACGCCGGCTTTCTGTCGGCTATTCACGGGCGGCCCGCATTATAGACCAGCTACAGGCTGCAGGTATTATTGGGCCGCAACAAGGTTCAAAACCGCGCGAAATTTTATCTCGTGGTACCGCTGCAACTCAATCAGAAGAATCGCTCAACCTCGAAGAAGATCTTCACATGTAAGATTGTTATCGAAGATACTTGTTTATATTCGCATTATGTTCATCGAGTGTTCGTGCATATATCATGCGTGAACCATCTTTGTTAGATATGTAAAACCAGTAGGGAGTATTTTCATTTGCGTCTACAACAGCCTCAATTGCATCTAGGCCTGGGTTTGCAATTGGCGCTGGTGGAAGCCCCTGTTTTTTATACGTGTTGTATAGCGAGTTAATATTGCCAAATCTTGCTTTGTTAAGTATTGTTTCCACCAGGTTTTTTCTCTTTCCTGATATCCTATGGCATATTGCACGGTTGCATCAACCTGCAGCGGCCAATCATTTTTGAGTCTTTTATACAAAATAGATGCAACCTCTCTCTTTGCAGCGCGGGAGTTGGCTTCTCGCTCTACTAGCGAAGCAAGGGTGATAACCTGATTATCGGTCATGCCTTTAGCTCTAGCTTTTTGTCGTAATTCTTGTGTGTATTTTTTCTCAAAATTATTTGTAAGAATACTAATAATGGTTTCAATAGACGCATCTTTATTTATAAGATACGTGTCTGGAAAGAGCCTGCCCTCGGGGGCTTTTTTTATAAATTCGCTTGCAGGTATATCAAATTGTTTTGCTAAAATTTCTGCTATTTCTTCTTTGCGAATGCCTTCTATAATAGTAACCCACTCATCGTCGCTGCCTTTTGTAAGCTGTAAAGCTATTTCTTTTGCGCTCATAGAGGGTGAAAGTCTGAAAGATCCCGCTTGAATGCTATTTTCAATGCCTAGTTGCTTTACAATAAACAAAAAGACAACCTTATTGCGAATAAGGTTTTGGTCTGCAAGTTTATTAATAATATCGTTAACAGTGGCTCCCTTAGGGATTACAAATGACTGCTTTTCGGTTTGTGTGCTCTGCACAGGAAGGTTGCCCTCGTAGTAATATACACTACCAAAAATTGCAAGAATAACACCCAAAACACAAACCACGAGTAACTTTTTCATATTCTTATTATACAAAACGAATTCTTAAGAGGCTGTGCCGTTATATACTTCCTCTATTTGTTTTTTAAACGAGTTCATTTTTCCTATGAGGTGCCTGAACATGGTAATTTGTTCTACATTAAACAGCCACGAAAAGAACGCATAAATGAGGACAAAAACAAAAAGGTAACAGTAAGCAAAAAGAGCACATTAATAGTTCTTGCTGTATCTATTATGAGCTCATCAAGAAGCTTGAGTAAAAAATAAGGTCCTATTGCTGCTGCAAAAGCAGTCATATAAATTTTGCAGGTTCCTACCAGTAGTCGCATCATGTCGTAGCCCTTAGTTTTTATATAAAACGCAATAATGAGCGTTATTACATTAACTGTTACTGCTATAGAAAAGGCTAAACCAAGAGACCATACTCCAAATTGAAAAATAGGTAATAAAAATATAGCTCAAATGTTGCGTTGAGTGCTACGCTCATAAAGTTAATCACAAAGGGAGTTTTGGTGTCGTGTGCTGCATAAAAAAGAGCGCGTAATAAAGTAAAAGATTGTATGCATGGGTATAGAGAGTGCAAATATTGAAACGGTTAAGGCAGTTGTGTTGGTTCCTACCCAGTCAAATTTTCGTCCGCCAAAGATAATACGCACGATAGGGGTTCGCGCGAAAATAAAAAAAAGTGAGAGGGGCACACTTACGTATAAAAGCTGTAGTATAGAGTCGACAAATAGTTTTTTAATAACAAGAAGCTGCCCCTCTTTAAACAAATTAGACATGTATGGTAGTGATGCTTGACCAAATGCCACACCCACAAAATGAAACAGGAAACAACTGCAAAATGCTGTGCAAAATAAAAAAATTGTATAGCTGCCCGATCCAAGCAACGTAGCCAGTGTAAGATCTATTGTTAAATCTATTTGTGTAGTAATAACAGACAAAGTGCGAGGAATAAATAAGGTAACAAATTCGTGCAACACCTTTTTATTAAAAAGCCATGGGCGGTAGTTAAAGCGCAAAAAATACATGGTTGGCACTTGAACGATGAAAAAAAGAAAGGCACCAAATACAACACCAATTACTGGTCCAAATAGCCATAAGTATGGTGCCAACAGTACGGTGCCTCCTATAATGCCAATGTTATATACAATTGGCGCCAGTGCACTAATAATAAAAGTTTGATTTGCTTGTGCAATACCAGAAAGCATGTTGCCCATAACTAAAAATGGCAACTGGCCAAGTATAAGAATGCGGGCAAGATACACAACATATTCTATTTGTGCATCGGTGAATCCTGGTGTCATGAGTCGAATAATTGGTTCAGCAAAGATAACTATAAACACAATGATGCATATTAAGCACATAAACACCAGGTTAATAATTGATGAGATGTTTGCATGAAGCTCTTTTGCATCTTTTTTTGTACTTAATGTAGATAGGTATAAAGGCAGAACTGAGTGCGCCTGTTATAAGAATCTCAAAAACTAGGTCGGGCAGGCGAAAGGCTGCAAAAAAAACATCAAGTTCTTCTTTGGTAAAAAAAAGTTGCAAAAGTTCTGTAGCGCACAAGCCCAAAAATGCGCGAGATAATTATCATAATTGAGAGAATGAGCGCTGAAGATAAAATATCGTGCTGTTTTTTATAGATAAGTTGCTTAGTAGTGTGTAAGAATCTTTCCATTATCGAGATGTGCCTATTATATCAGTAATAACTCTAGTCCAAGGGATTGTATATTGCAACTAAATTTTTTACAATTAACATGTTCTCACATTAATTTTTAAGGAGGGGGTGTACTCATGCCAGTCACAAAATCAGCTCAAAAAAAACAACGTCAAGATAAAAAAAGACAAACAAGTAATGCAAGCGTGAGGTCTTCGTACAAGAAGGCTATAAAAAAGGTCGCTAAGCCAGCAGCAAAAGGTTCTACTCTTGGTTCTTTAGCTAAGTTAGCTATGTCTGCAATTGATAAGGCCGTCAAAAAGAACGTTATGCATAAGAATAAGGCGGCTCGTCTTAAGTCACGGGTGTCTAAGCTATCGCGTTAACTACCATGAGTGTTGCCGGAATCAATTTGCTCCAACAAAAACAGCCACAGGCAGCTGACAAGCTGCTGTATTTTTGTATTGCATTATTTTAGATACATCATTGTATTAACGCAGATTGTTGTTATATCAGTATTCTTTTATCGATTTCAGGAAGACCAAAAAATTATTGATCAAAAAGAGTCGTTTAAGCAAAAGCAGCATATTCTGCTTATTACATTGCCGGTTATTGAAGAGGCAGAGGCTATGGAGCTTAAGACGAGCCATATTAATGAGCTGCTTAACAAACAAAACAGAACGCTTAATCACTTAAGTTTTATATCTTCGGTTGTGCCGCAAGAGGTGAGCGTGCAGCGCATGCAAGTAACAAATGCGACCGTACAACTAGTGGGCTCTTCGAAAAACTTATTGGCCATACGGTCGCTGCACAAGCGAATTAAACAAATGAAGCAGTATGAACTTGCAAAGATTACATCAATTCAGCAAGACCCTTCGGGCACTTATTCATTCGGCATTGGCATTGTGCTTGTACCATGAACAAAGACACGCAAAAACAACAGAAACCAATAATTGATCGGCTTAAAGAACGAAAGGTACAGGATTTTTCATATGCAATTCTTTTTTTTGCTCGTTTCGTCATTTTTTTGCTTTTTTTTGTTATTCGCCCTGTACTTGCAATAGCTGTCGCGCTTCGCAGAGAAGGTCAAGATTTAGAGCGTATTAATAAAGTGTATGAAGACAATATTGCCAAGGTGTTGCAACTGCAGGCAGATTTAGAGCACGTGCGTCCTAAATCATACTTACTCAACGAGGCATTGCCAGAGAATCCAAAGGTAGATGTGCTTATTGGTGATGTTCGCAAGGCCGCAGCAGAAGAAAATATTACCTTAGAGGCGGTTGCCATTGCCGGCTTGCAACTTAAAGGCACCGCAGAGGGAAAAAAAGAAGAGACGGCACAAAATGGTGTGGTACGAGGGGTCAAAATTGACATTACCATAGCCGGTAGTTATGAAGACGCTGTTCGTTTTGTGCAGGCTATTGCCCGCCAGCGCAGAATTAAAACTATAGAATCTGTTGAAATTGCTAAAGATGTGGTCAAAGACCCAAAGGCAACGGGTTCTGCATCTCCGGCAGCTGTAAAGCTTAAAATGAATGTGCAGGCATATTATTTGTAACGTATACTGATCAGATGAGCCAAAAGGAGCTCTTGATTATTACTGTGACCATATTTCTTACCATTGTTGGGTGGATTGTGGCTGATTTGGTACACGTATCTCAAACTCAAAAAATAGAAGAAATAAACGCCCGCTTTTCTAAACCCATTAAGACAACGGTAGATAAAAAAAATTTTCACAGAATTAGAAAAAAAACGCTAGCATGTATTACAAATTACACCATCAACAGCCGCCGCGTATACCAGGCTTATTGCTTTTGTAGTTATTGCGGCATTAATGGGTGGGGCGGTTATGTTTTTTACTCCGGCACAACAACCACTAAAAAAAACCCCTAATGCAGCCATTCCAGTTGAGCGTATAGAAGTTGCTAATATTCGCGACAACACCGTAACAATTTTTTGGCATACAGAAAAGCCTACAGAAGGATACGTGATGTATGGTTCAACACGCGATGCGCTTGCACAAAAAAGTTTCGACCGTCGCGATGTTGAGGCTCAGCAGGCTCCTCGCCGCAATCATGTAGTAACGTTAACAAACCTTACCTCTAGCACAGATTATTATTACAATATTTACATAGACGGTAATCCTATTGGCCAAACACATGACATACCATTTCAGTTTAAAACGGCAAGGTATTTAAAAACCCCCCTTAACCTCGACCCCATTGTCGGCAAAATTATTGAAGAAGGTGGCAAGGTTTCATCAGAGGCGATAGTGCTTATATACATTGGCTCTGCACACCCCTTACTTGCTCAAGCAAAAGAAGATGGCAGCTTTGCATTGTCGCCATGTTGTATTTTTAATAGTGCAACATTTGAACCTGTTTTTCCACAAAAAGAAGACAAAGTAGTAATAGAAATATTAGATGAAAGAGGATTAGAAAAAAAACTTACTACAACTTTGGGTGATATTGATTCTGCTACCTCAGTAATTGCGCTCAATAAATTAAACTCATCTGCCAGACCAGCAATATTGGGAGAAAGCAATAGTGCTTTTTTGCAAATGGCCGAAGATGTACAAAAGTTAGCAGAAATCGACATACTGTTTCCACGTGAAAATGCATTGATTCCGGGAACAAGGCCATTGATAAAAGGGGTTGGTATTCCTCAAAATACTGTTCGCGTTGCCTTAAAACCAAGTGGAAGAATTTTTGAAACGCAGATTGCCGAGAATAAGGTATGGCAATTTCAGCCAACATTCGACTTGCAGCCGGGTGAGCATACTTTAGAACTTACGACGCAAGATGCAACAGGCAAACCAATTGCCATGGAACGCTCTTTTAGAATAGAGAAAAGCGGTCAGTCGGTATTGGGTGAGGCAACTCCGTCTGCCACCCTTACTCCTGAGGCTTCGCCTACAGCAGAGCTTATTACCGCAGTGCCGTCACCTACACAATTTATTCCTACAGCAGTTCCTTCTTTACCTCAAACTGGCGGTAGCATTCTGCCATTTGCAATGTTGAGTGTTGCATTAGTTATTATTGGTGCAGGCATGATATTTTTATTATAAACAAGTATGTTCATAGCATTTTTATCGTCTATAAGCAAAATTGCAATTGTGGCATTTGCATTTACTTTTGTCGCAATTCTTATTGAGCTTTACCTTATATCTCGCAAGGAGAAAAAAAATGCGCATAAAAGGGGGGTTGTGCTGCCCGATTTCCAGCATGGAGTTTTTGGTGGCGTGCAGCCAGTTATTAATAGTCCACTTGAGGTTAAAAAGGTTCAAGCTGAGCACGCACCACACCAAATTTCACCGTCATATGTGTTTGGTCTTATTGCGGTGTGTGGTGTTGTATTTATTGCGACTGCATTCTTTATGTTTTACAAAGGTGGTGAAGAAGTGGTAGAGGCACCATTGCCTACTCGTGTGCCAAAAGCAACTGCTAAAGTGACGCCAGCACTTACTGTTACCGCTGTTCCCCAAGAAGACGAAGTTGAGCTACTAGACTATTCTGCAGAGGATACACTTGATGATGTGCAAGAGGTCGCAGATGAGGTGCAGTTATTAGCACAAGCTCCAAGTCCAACGCCATTTAGCCCTACAGCAACTCTTATTCCAACTATTATCATTACTGCAGTTCCTACAACAATAACTCCCACTCAGTTTGTGTCGACATCACCTACGTTAAGTCCAACCGTTACAAAAAAACCTACTTTGCTGCAAACAGGCGGTAGTTATTCTGTGAGTTTGGTGGCTATAGTAGCATCTTTTGCACTTATTGCAATTGCGTTTATACTTTAGCAGCAAGCGCTATAGAAAAGAGTTCCTGTGGCTTTAGTGATGCGCCCCCTACAAGCACACCATCTATATCAAGAGAGCTTAGGTATTCTGTTGCATTGTCTTGCTGTACAGAACCACCATATAAAAACTTTTGCTCAGCTCCTAAGGTAAGCAGTGCACGTATTTTGAGTACTTCTTCGATAGGCATATTGCTGTCTGTGCCGATTGCTTCGACCGGTTCAAACGCAACTAGGCGGGCAGATGGATAAATTACATCAGAGTTATTGCGTACGCACAATATAGGTCGTATGTGGTTTTTTAATGCACGGTCACATTTTTTTGCGATCACTTCTTCAGATTCGCTAAAATGTGACCGCCGCTCGCTATGGCCAACAATAGCATAATCTACAATTCCAATGAGAGACTCTGCCACAACCTCTCCTGTGTATGCACCCGGTTCGAGGCTAGATACATCTTGCGAACCTATTTTAATGGTTGAATGGTACAGTTTTTCGTTGATGAGGTGCAAAAATGGGTAAGGCGGACAGATAATAATTTCTACCTCATCAACGAGTTTGTTTAAGGGCAATGTAGAAAATTCATGTATCCATGCATGCAACTCTTCAAGGTTAAAATGCGCCTTCCAATTAGCAACGATATATTTCATAATATAAGACCATTATAGTATGGATAAAGATGTCTTCGCACAATTAAATCCTAATCAACGCGCAGCCGTTACACATGCACACGGTCCCTCAATTATTTTAGCAGGGGCTGGTTCGGGCAAAACACGGGTACTTACCTACAAAGTATTATATTTAATTGAGCACGAACACATAGATCCTTCTCGTATTGCAATGATGACCTTCACTAATAAAGCAGCTCAAGAAATGAAAGTGCGTGTACAGAGAGAACTTGGCTTTACAGGAACTTTTCATTCGCTGGGAGCAAAACTATTGCGTCATTACGCAAAATATGCCGGCCTCGACTTTAACTTTGTTATTTATGACGAAGAAGATGCTGAAAGCCTTATTAAACAGATCATGAAAACAAATCCTCCACCAACACTAAGAAAAATTACCCCCAAATCTGTTAAATATCGTATATCGGGGGCAAAAGATAATCTTTTATCGCCAGCACAACTAAGAACATTTGCAGATGATGAGTATAGTTTATATATGGCGCAGCTGTATGGCGAATATCAGAGGCGCCTAGAAAAAAATAATGCAGTTGATTTTGATGACTTAATTTTCAAAATTGTCAAAATGTGTGAAGAGCATGAACATATGCGCATAAAGTATGGAGAAATGTTCGATTATATTTTGGTCGATGAGTTTCAAGACACCAATGCCGGGCAATATGCCATGGCTAAATATTTAGCTGGAGATAAAACAAATATTACGGTTGTGGGCGATTTTGCACAGAGCATTTATTCATGGCGAGGTGCCGATATCCGCAACTTAGAGCGATTTCAGAAAGATTTTACAAACGTACAAACCTTTCATTTGGAGCAAAATTATAGATCTACTCAAAATGTACTCAATTTTGCCTATGATATTATTGTTGAAAATGGCACGCATCCTGTTTTAAAACTTTTCACCGACAATATAGAAGGAGAAGAAGTCGTGGTAATGCAGCTTATGAACGAAGAACAGGAAGCCGTATATATTGCAGAAGAAGTAAAAAAGCGACTGCACAAACACACATATGATGACTTTGCTGTGCTCTATCGTATGAATGCGCAGTCGCGTGTAATAGAAGAGGTTTTTTTTGCACTATGGTATTCCTTATGTCTTAATCGGTGGTACACGCTTTTATGAACGTAAAGAAATAAAAGACATACTATCGTATGTGCGCCTTACAGTAAACCCAAATGATGAGGTTGCAATAGGCCGTGCGCAAAAAATTGGTAAAGGCCGCTACAAAAAGCTTCTTGATCTGGTAGAGTCACTGCACAAAGAGGGCACTTTGCTCTCAACCGAACGATTGATAGAGAGAATACTCGAAGCAACAGACTACCTTTCGCTCTACGACCCAGACGATGCAGAAGATGGCCCACGGCTAGAAAACATTAAAGAGCTTAGGTCGGTTGCACAGCAGTTTACCGATGTAAACAGTTTTTTAGAGCAGGTGGCGCTTGTAGAATCTGAATATTCAGAGAATGAGCGGCACAAAAAAGGTTCTCATGGGGTAAAAATGATGACCATGCATCAGGCAAAAGGGTTAGAATTTCCCTTTGTCTTTATAGTTGGATTAGAAGAGGGCATTCTACCCCATTCTCGCTCCATCTTTGATAAACAAGAGCTTGAAGAAGAAAGGCGCCTGCTGTATGTGGGTGTTACCCGCGCAAAACACAAGTTGTTTTTAACCTATGCAGAGCGCCGCAGAATGTTTGGGAGAGGTGGATACACGCAGGTATCACGATTTATCCAAGATAAAGTTCCCGGCCATGTTGGTTCGCTTGATAACGATATGTTTTAAATTGTGCGCTAAATGGGCGCGACCTTTTTACCCCGTGGGCTTGCTATAATATCTTCATGACAGTCTCGGTGCTTACCCAAGATTATAGTGCTAAAAAAATAAATGCCGTTGCAACTCATCCTTTGCAAAGCTGGCAGTGGGGTGAGGCGCGCAAAAAAATGGGTATAGAGGTGGTGCGCCTCGGCGAGTTTAATGGAGATCATCTGCAAAATATTTTTCAAACAACCTTTCACAAAATACCACATTCGCCTTTTACCATTGGCTATTTGCCCCGAAGTGCGGTGCCTTCGCAAAAAATACTCGAGCTTTTAAAAGCCGAAGCACGCAAGCGCAACGCTATTTGTGTAAAGTTAGAACCAAATGTTGCAAAAAGCAATGAAAAAACTATAAATTTACCCAAAGCGCAACATAGCCTGTTTCCACAATGGACACAGCGACTTGATCTTTTGCAAAGTGAAGAGACGCTGCTTGCACATTTAAAACCCAAGACGCGCTACAACATGCGTTTGGCAGAAAAGAAGGGCGTAGTGGTTAAAGAAATGACCACAGAAGAAGGTTTTGAAATTTTTGCTCAACTGTATTTTGAAACCACAGCTCGACAGCGTTATTCGGGTCATACAAAGGAGTATCATAAAATTATTTTCGAAACCTTGCGCGGAACTATGTCGCATATTCTTATTGCGTTTTATCAAAAGATCCCTCTATCGGCCTATCATTTGTTTATGTTTAACAAGGTGCTCTATTATCCCTATGGCGGATCATCACTGGAGCACAAAAATTTAATGGCGTCTAATTTGCTCATGTGGAGGGCAATACAGTTTGGGAAGCAACATGGTTGTGCAACATTTGACATGTGGGGATCTTTGCCACCAGAATATGATGCTACCACTCCATGGGGTGGTTTTACACGCTTCAAAGAAGGGTTCGGCACAGAGTTTTTTGAATTTGCTGGTAGCTATGATGTAGTGCTGCGTCCATTTGCATATAGTGCATTCAATGCTGCTCAGTCGTTCAGAAAAAAATTCTTGCTATGAAAGATATACTACATACGCTAAATGTTGCTCAGCGAAAAGCTGTAGAGCAACTCGACGGACCAGTTATGGTGCTTGCAGGCCCAGGAACAGGTAAGACGCAGGTTCTTGCGGCACGCATTGCACATATTCTGCAGTCAACAGACGTGCCGCCATATGCAATTTTGGCGCTCACCTTTACCGAATCGGCTGCCGCCAACATGCGTGAGCGCGTGGTATCGCTTATTGGCAAAGAAGGGTATTATGTTACCATTGCCACTTTCCATTCATTTTGTGCCGATGTTATAAGAACACACCCCGAATATTTTGCGATAGACCGCAAAAGCGAGCCGTTAGGCGAGCTTGAAAAATATGATCTGTTTCAGCGCCTTATAGACACAACTCCGCTTAAAGTATTAAAAAGCCTTAATCAACGCTACTTTTATATTGACGAAATTATTTCAAGCATTTCGCAAATAAAGAGAGAGGGCTTTCTTCCAGATGACTTTGAAAAAATTATCCACGCAGAGTTTGCAGATGCAAAAATCCCCGAAAAAAAACTTGCACAGGCTAAGTTTTTGGCACAAAAACAAAAGAATGAAGAACTTTTACTATTGTACAAAGCATATACAAACGAATTGTCTGCTATAAAACGCTATGACTTTGATGACATGATTACGCTTGTCGCCGAAGCGTTTAAAAAACATGAAAATCTCTTACTCGATTATCAAGAAACATTGCATTATTTTTTAGTAGACGAGTATCAAGATACAAATTCTGCACAAAACACTGTTGTTGACTTACTTGCAAGTTATTGGGGTGAAAAAGCAAATGTGTTTGTTGTTGGCGATCCCCATCAATCTATATTCAGGTTTCAGGGAGCATCGGTAGAAAATACTTTACAATTTGCTCAAAAATATCCACAGTCATTAACAATAAAATTAGAAGAAGTTTATAGATGTACACAAACTATATGCGATGCAGCAGTTGCAGTTATTAAAAACAATACACTCACCGACATTCCTCTGTTAAAGAGCGCGCGTGGAGACGGTGAACCCATTAGTATTGTAGAGCTTCCTACTCAAACTCACGAGTTATTTTATGTGGCAGATGTAATAAAAGCACTTATAGCAGGTGGCACAAAGCCAGAAGATATTGCCATTCTTTATCGTAAAAATGCCGAAGTACAAGAGGTTAGAGATATATTAGATAAATGGGGTATTGCATACGAAGTTGATGGTGGCGAAGATATTTTATCTACAGAGCCTATTCAACAATTTTTACGTTTTTTGCACCTCATTGCAGATATTAAAATTAATCGTGAAGATGACACAATGTTTGAGGTTATGTCGTATTCATGGGTTCCGGTAGATAAAATGCTCGTAATGAAAGCGGCCCGCGCAGCGGGCCGGGCTAAAATGTCTCTGTTTACTCTTATTCAATCTGGATATGCTACATTTGCAAAACATCATCAAACATCAGAAGTAACCCCAATAGAATTTAGACAGCTTGAAGATTTTTCTGAACAGCTAGTAGCATGGGCTGCAGAAGATGCAAATATGCCTTTTACTGAGTGGTTCGAACATGTTCTTAAAGCTAGTGGTTTTTTGCCATGGATTTTACAGCATCCATCTAAGGGAGAGTTGCTTATTAATATAAATTCTCTATATCGTGAGGTTAAAGCGATGAATGCCTCTTCGCATCGCATGAAGTTATCCGATTTTATTCTTGCAATTGACACCATTATGCTTCACGGCATTCGAATTTTTGCAGAAGATTTGAACGTTAAAAAAAGGTGCAGTGCACCTTTCTACAGTGCATAAGGCAAAAGGAAGAGAGTGGGAGCATGTATTTATTGTGCATTGTTATGATACCAATTGGGGTAATGGCCGCAAGTACAATCTTATTCCGCTTCCCGCAGGCATGACACCGTTTACCGATTTGTCGAGCAAAGAAAAAACGAAGATGACAGAAGACTTTTTTATGTAGCTCTTACCAGGGCTAAACAAAGTGTAACAGTTACTTACCCACAAACCATTGTACAGGCAAGTCGCAGTAAAGATATGGTGCCAAGTATGTTTTTGCAAGAAATAGACCAAAATACAGTAGCCAAAATTGAGAATGTATTTGATGCCACTACATCTACAAATTATCTTGAAAAGCTTGTTGAGCCCTCAAATACACCAAGGCATTCTACAGACAGAGCTTTTTTTGAGCGACTTGTTGCTAATTTTAGACTATCGAGTACCGCGCTCAACACATATCTACGTAATCCACAAGAGTTTATAGAAAACTCACTGCTAAAAGTGCCAAGGGCTAAAGCTGGACCAATGGCATTTGGAACTGCAATGCATAAAACGCTAGAACACTTTATACAAATGAAAGTTACACATGAATTGCCAACTTTCGAAAAACTTGCTCACATTTTTGATGTAGCACTACAAGAAGAAATCCTTACCGATGATGTGTATGCAGAAAGGCTTGCCTATGGCTATGAAGTAATTAAAAATTACCTTGCGGCATACCATAATGAAGTACCCGATGTGCTGTATGTTGAAAGACAGTTTGGATTTGGTTTTGGTAAAACAGTACTCGACGATATTCCGCTTTCGGGAAGACTAGATCGCATTGATTGGATAGATAAAGAAAAGAAAACAGTTCGAGTAGTTGATTATAAAACAGGAAGGGTTAAAACGAAAAACGAAATTGAGGGCAAGACTGCATCTGCCCAACTGTCTGAAAGAGAATTGGCTTTGCCAGAAAGCATTCGTGGGCCTTATAAGCGGCAGCTTCTTTTTTATAAACTTCTCACAGAGCTAGACAGGTCATTTATTCCTGTAGTAGAAGAGGGTATGTTTGACTTTGTTGAAGCAGATAAGCAGTCGGGCAAACTTGTACGACATGTATTTACCTTGCATGATGCCGACGTGCAGGATTTAAAAAATCTCATAAGAGAGGTTATGAAAGAAATTAGAGAGTTAAAGTTTTTGGATTAGTTCATAGGGCCCAGCTATGGTTGCAGTGCAACCATAGCTGGGCCACTCTCTGCGCAGCCCACCCGGTGTGTCAGTCGATGTCGAACCACACTCCTTCACTACTCTGGATGCCAATCAGACTTCCGGTAGCAAAGGCGGTAGAGCGTGCGCGTGTCCGATACCAAAAGAGAGCAGCTTGTGGGTTGTCGAACTCTGGACCGTTGACCCGATCCCACGCCTCATCATCGTTCCCATTGCTGGGGACATAGTACACGGCATGGTAGGTCAGTTTGGGTTGTCGATCACAAAGCCAATTGAGAAAACCACTCATCTCGAAACCTCCTTGGGTTCAGCGCGATAGCAACCTATAGTATAACAAAATACTGGGGATTATTCAACAAAATCTTTGAGTTTGCGAGCTCGGGTTGGGTGGCGGAGTTTGCGAATTGCCTTTGCCTCTATTTGACGAATACGCTCACGAGTAACATTAAATTCTTTACCTACATCTTCAAGAGTTTTACTTTTACCATCGTCTAAGCCAAAGCGCATAATAAGCACGCGTTTTTCTCTTTCAGAAAGAGTTTCAAGAACTTCGTTTAAATAATCACGAAGAAACTCTTTTGATACTGTGTCGTATAAGCTTGGTTGGTCACTGTCTGCAATAAACTGCTCAAGTGTGGTTTCGTTATCATCGCCAATTGGTGTAGACAAAGATTTTGGATGTTGTGATATTTTTATAAGGTTTTCTACCTCAGATACATTAATTTCCATTTCTGCGGCGATTTCTTCATTTTTTGGCTCTCTTCCAAGTTTTTGTGTAAGTTTTCTTTGCGTTTTGTAATATCTATTAATGTTATCTACCATATGTACAGGAATACGAATAGTACGAGATTGGTCGGCAATTGCGCGCGTAATAGCCTGTCGAATCCACCATGTAGCGTATGTTGAAAACTTAAACCCTCTTCGCCAATCATACTTTTCTACAGCCTTAATAAGCCCTTGATTGCCTTCTTGAATAAGGTCTAAGAAAGATAGTCTGCGCCCTAAATACTTTTTAGCAATAGAAACCACAAGTCTTAGGTTAGAGCGAATGAGTCTGCGGCGGGCATCTTCTTCGCCATTTTCGTACCCTTTGGCAAGTGAAATTTCTTCTTCAAAGGTTAAAAGAGGATACATGCCAATTTCTTTTAGGTACATTTTTATTGGGTCGAGAGATTCTCCTTGGCGAATGGTAATAAGGCGTTTGAGCTCTTTTTCGAACTCTTCCATAGATTTTTTTGCATCTTCTTCTTCGCGAGAAGAGACGTTTTCGAAGATATCTATGTTTTTTTCTATTGCTTTGTCAAAAAAGTCATCTATCTCTTCTACATACTTTTCTGGCTCTGGATATACGTAAAAAATGTCATCAATAACAATAAATCCGTCTTCTTGTCCTTGCTTAACCAATTCATTAACATTTTTGGGTATTTTTTTGGCCTGTCATAGCCTGCATTTTACAGGAGATTAAGCTCTTTATCAACCTGAGCGAGTTTTTCTTTGAGTATTGTGTACTCCGAAGAATCTTCGGCAGAAAGCGCCATAAGCTTCATGGTTTTTTTTTATGCTCAGTTTTTTTAAGGTGTAAGCATATTCTTTTGTATGCTTTTTTTTCGTTTGTGTTGTCGATAATTCTGCTTGTATCAGTTAAAAGAATAGTATCAAAAAACGTCTAAAAAGTGGCGGAGGAAGCTTTTTTACCAGCTCTTTTACAAAATCTTCTCCCTCACTATGTGGCATGAGCCCTATAATAGTGAAAAGCTCTTTATACGAAGGTATTGTAAAGTCGCTATCGTCTATTATAGCGGCAGCTTTTTTGTACAGCTCCTGTGGTGCATCGTTCTGCACAATGCATGCAAGAAGGGTTTTTTGTAGAGATTCATATTTATCTTTCTCAGGAACTGTGCGCTGTAGTACGCGACGCGTTTTCTTTTTTTGTTTAAAAAGGTGGTCGCGGAGCGTCATTTCGATTGCTTTCTCGTCGGTAGACAATATTTGTGCGAGTTTTTTTATGTAGTGTGCCTTAATAATTGGGTTCTCTATTGTTGATAAAAAGGGCATTACTTCTTCTGCGAGCTTCTTTTTTTCAAATGGATCTTCTATATTATGTCGTTGCACTACAGTATTTATGACAAAATCGTACAGTGATATGGGTGATTTGAGCAGTTTTTTAAATGTTATGGCATCATTTTTTAATGCTTCATCGGGGTCTTTGCCAAAACTGAAGGTAATAATATCAATGCGCATATCCATTTCTTCTCCGTCTTTTATGGCGCGTAGGGTGGTTTCGGTACCAGAAAAATCAGAATCTAGCGCCAAAATAAGATGGTCGGTATATTTTTTGAGCAGTTTGATTTGATCGATAGTTACAATAGACCCTTTTACGGCAACTGTATTGGTAATACCATGCATAAATGATGAAATCATGTCGAACTCACCCTCAACAATCATTGCCTTTTTTTCTGAACGAATTGCATCTTTTGCAACGTGTAGCCCATACAGCGTTTCGCGTTTATGGTATAAGGGGGTTTCTGGTGAATTTATATATTTTGCTTCTTTTGTATCTTTGTTAAGTGTGCGCCCAGAAAAAGCTATTACGTAGTCGCGTGCATCGATGATGGGGAACATAAGCCTGTTGCGAAAGCGGTCGTAGTATGAGCCTTTTGTGCTTTTTATTACTAAACCTGCTGTGAGCATATCTTCGTAGTTAAAGCCTTTCTTTTGTAAATATGCGCCAAGCGAGTCCCAGCTCGCTGGCGCATAGCCTAGTTGAAATGTTTCACGAACTTTTTCATTAATGCCGCGCTCGTCCAAATAGTCTCGCGCTGCCTTTCCCAACGAATGTTCCATTAGAAGATAATGGTAATATTTTGTAGCTATTGCGTGAATATTAACAAGCTTTTCTTTTTGTTGCCATGCTCTATCTTCTATTGCTGAGTGTTCCAGCTTAACTCCTGTTTCTTGAGCAAGTTCTTTGAGTGCCTCAAAGAACGTAATGTTCTCGTACTTCATTAAAAAGGCAAGTACATCGCCGCCTGTTTGACATGCGCCAAAGCATCGCCATAGTTGTCTGTCAGGGTTTACAAAAAACGAGGGGGTTTTTTTCTTGATGAAAGGGGCAAAGGCCACGAAAATTTCGGCCTGATCGTTTTAGTTCTACATAACGCCCAATGTATTCAACCACATCAAGCTTTTTCTTTATTTGATCTATGGCATTATCCATGCCGACATTATACAACTCAGCACAAATTTATGTATAAATCTACCTAAATATTTGACTTTGTCTTTGCGTTGGACTACCATCAATGCATGGACGAGCTAAAACAGATGACAGAGAAAGTTGAATATATGTTTTTAAAACAGCTTGTCGAGGGGCTTAAAGATGGGTCTTTGCAGCCTGCTCAGGCTCAAGAGTATGCAAGAGCTTTTCTTAAGTTTGAACCTTTTCAGAATTTTGAAGATGCAAAGGCTAAAATGACCACATTTGCTCAGCAGTACCCTCTTTTTACCACACTCCAGGATTATATTAATGCGTACCACTATGAACAAAAGGTTGACTCGGTGATACAAAAAATGCAAGAATATATAGGTCAAGATAAAGTAGAAGAAGCTATACAAGTTGCGCAATCAGAATAACTTATGGATCCATCTGCAGAAACACCACCAGGACCCCCCCCGCGAGAAATTCCATCTGCAGAAACACCAACCCCCCCTGAAATTATTGGGGGAATGTCGGATGCAGATTATAATGCTCGATTAGATGAGCTCGTTGCATCTCCCACAGGTGCTCATGCAGGTATTGAATACATTGCCGATATGGGTGACTCTTATGCTGTTGAGGCAGCAGTATTTGCAGAAACACCAGTAAATGCTCCTGATGGTATTCCTGACAATGTTGCTCAAGCGCAAACGCGAATTGCAGAAGGTAGTGCAAGCCAGCGAGATGTTGATTTAGTAGATAACCATTTCGCAGGAAAAAATAATGCTGAGGGACTTGCAAAAGCTAGGGAGGCTCTTTCAAAAGGTAATGCCACGCCAGAGCAAAGAGCTCTTGTAGCTAGGGATATTGCTGAGCGTGAAGCAAATGCACTGTCGGCTAAAAAGGCTGATTTTGCAGAGCTTCAATCTCGGCTTAGACCAGATGGCACACTTGAAGACCCAGAGGACCAGGTTAGATATACTCAATATGTAACTGAGAAAACAAAATGGGAAGATCTTTCTCAACGTGCACAGGCAGGTGAAACATTGTCTGATGATGACAAATATACCCTAGCCGAGGGCGATAAAATGTGGAAAGAAGCATCGGATGATACATCTGTCGACAATGAAATAGTCGACGAAACAGAGGAAGCGCGACTTGAAAGAATTCAGGGCGAACTAAGTAACGACACAGATCTTATGCTGCAGGAAAAAGACCCTCAAAAAAGAGCGCTCCTGATTGACAAAATTGCTGCTAATCAAGCTGAGCTTAATGGTATTAAGCAATCTAAGGCTGATAGAGAGCGCGACGCAAAAGTTATTAGGGAGGTCTTTGGTGGAGAAAGAAAGGGAAATCTTGTAAACACCGAGCAGTCAAAGCGCAATGAGAGAGTACAACAACTCCTAGATCAAATGCTTGCCGATGCGGCTGAGCTTTTGATGATTAGTAGGCAAATGGAAGCTGTAGATAAACAGCGTAAGGCTTTAGTTGCAAAAATTAATGCTGAGAAAAAACGTCTCGGGCACAGTGCAACACCTATGGATAAGTTCGTTCAAATACAGGAGGTGGTACCTCTGTATAGACAACTCAGCAACCTTGATGACAGAGTTGATGCAATGAAAGATGCTTCATACACATTTGCAGATAGGTATTACAGTTCAATCCTAGAAGTAAGAAGAAGACTAAAGACAAGAGGTTTGCTAATGAGAGTAGTGGAGACAGTTGCCCTAGGGTCGCTTCGATATTCAGCTGATATTCAGAAATATGGTCGTAGAGCATCAAGAACCTTACTAGGTTAATTAGCGTAGTAAGTATTTGCTTGCGAACGATTCGTAGCTTCCCATATACTGACTTTGCATTAGAGGATCTTCAAAATCATTTACAGAAATTTCCTTTATGGGTTCTTTTTTTTTGATTGTAGTGTGCGGTTGATTTCTGCAATAGGTGTAATGGCTCCCAAAATAAAAATACACAATAAGTGCGAGCCATAATATGGGGTAAGACTTTTTGACTTTTGCAGATGTTAGCATGATATATGCGCATAGGAATACAATAAATAGCGAAGGCACAGATGCGCGCATTACTAAATCATTGTTAATGCCATATTTAAAAAAAAGGAAGCAACAGCAATGTGGCACTAGCAACATAGAATAGCCTTTTTAAATATCCGTCTAGGTTTTTTCTTGCAGTTAAAATTGCAACAATTGGAATAAAACGCCTCCGAAAAAATAAAAATAGACAAACGTAGCCAGAAGATTTTTGCATCTGCAACCCACAACCCCATGTAATTTTTGCCATAGAGTTGACCAAACAGGTTTGCAGAATAATACACGTAAAAAAAAGCTATAACAGCAAAAGCACAAGCCAAATGTAAGAGTAAATGCCTATGCTTTTTTATTGCAAAAAAGGCAAACGGCATTAAGCCAATAAAACCAAGCGGAGACCAGAACAGTAGCAAAGCCATAAGCGCCATGCTTATGTGAGATGCTCTATTTTTGTATAGTTCTATAAAGGCGGCGGTTACAATCCATGTACCCACCGCCTGCCCTGGTACCCAAAAGAGCAGTGTGGTAAACGAAGAATATTCGTGGTTAGTAGCAGACCAGCGCTCAAGAGGGGTAATAAAGTTGAATAAGGTAAAGTTGCGCACCATAGTAAGGCCCACAGAATCTGCAGTTGCAAAAAGAATAAAAAAAATGAAAACCAGCACAGAGGGCTTTTTAACAAGCCTAACAAGCCACGCAGCAGATAATGCAACACCACAAAAAATCCAAAGAAACTGCACCGCTAATGCTACCTGCATACCAAACAATTTTCCTATAAGCGCAGGAACCATGTACATGCCAAGATAATAGTTGAGGAATGTTACAGAAGTAGTAAAAGTTGCGTTATATTGTACCGGCCATTCCATTACAACCAAATCTCTTAGGATTGCAGTATGCTTTACCCAATCGCTGTTTTGAAACACAAACCCGCCCGTTCCCGATAAATATACCCACACAAGGCTTATTGTTGCTCCTGCAAGATAGATTAAAGTAGTGTGAGGTGGGGTTTTTTCTTTACTTTTGTATTGTGCTAAAAAAAATCCCGGTACAAAAGTGTGATAAGTAAGAGCACCGCATACAGTGGCTGAAGCATGATACAAAAAAAATACAAAGCGGAAGTGCAAGATATATGTATGATGCAAAAAGCAACATATTATTGGGAAACTCTTTTATATAAGAATATGTCAGCTTCTTTGTCGATGAGCATAAATTTGTTTAAATCTAGCGGAACCCAGCCATCTTTTAAAATGAGGTAGTTGTCTTTATCATATCTGGTAATGTCGGTTTGTACGTTCCCCGAGTTAAAATAAAATAAAGCAGATTCGTATGGCATTCCCAATACGCTTATCTTTGTTAATCCTTGATTGCGACTAGCAAGAGTTTTAATGTGCGTATTCCATGATGGGTTCTTTGAAAGGTCTGTATGCCAGTGCAAAAGTGCTGTCGCCCCCAGTATGGTTAAGAAGAGTGAATACGTCCACCTCCAGGATTTTTGTGAAAAAAATTTATTAGCAAAAAACATAAAACCTGTACTTATGAGTGTTAACAACAAGAATGGTTTAAGTGGTATGTGTGAAACAGTAAGCTGCCAGTAAGGAACAATACTCATTAAAACTAATAACATTGCCAAGAGCATAATTCTAGTCTTTTCAATGTTTTGTAGAGCGTACCCAAGAAGTAATAAAAATGCTGGCCATAGCGGGTAAATGTACCACCATACTTTTGCAGAAGACACGCTAAACGGAACAAAAATGCTGAGAATCCATAGTAATGGAATGAGAAATGCAAAGTTTCTCTTTTGTATGTTGCTCAAAATCGTATATATAATAACGGGAATCAAAAACACAAGTGGCTTCCATCGATCTAGCATATAGATACCATACCACTGGAGTGGAGCAAAGTTTTGCCCTCCGGCAGCGCCCCCGCTTAAGTTAAAAAGAAAATGCCTTTGTAAAAAAACATCACCAAATGTTGCGTACATAAAAATAAACCATGGAGCGGCAATAAAAAGAAACATACACAAGAACACGAAAGCTCTTTTTATGGTGAATTTTTTTAAAACTAAAAGGCTCAGCAAGAACATGCTTGGTATCCAAAGTGCTGCTATAGATTTTGTTAGGAATGCGAGACCAGCAATTATCCCTGCAGCAACAAGAGATGTCGTGCTTTTTTTTGTATGCTAGTAAAACCACAAGCGCACCAAAAAAGGCCAACAGCGCATCGGTTGTTCCTTGAGTAGCAATGTACGGAAAGTCAAATGTGAAAAGGAATATTAGTAAAAGTGGAAAGTATGTTTTAGGTTGTATGCGCATCTCATTAAAGAGCATGCAAATAATCACTACAAGGCCAAGAGATGCAAGAAAAGATGGAAGTCTAGAAGCAAATTCATTTACCCCAATTGCTTGCATAGAAAGTGCCTGTAACCACATAGTGAGTGGAGGCTTCCAAAAGAAGGGGTAAAGTTGTTCTCCGTTTTGAAGGTGTGTATAGGGAAGACTGCGCGGCTCATCGGGTCCGCCTGCAAGTGGAACGAGAAACGAATTTGTGCGCAGCATGTTTTTTGCAACTTCTGCATAACGGGCTTCATCGTAATCGTTAAGCGGCCGTGTAACTATATGGTCTATATAAAGCAGTTTAAGCGATGTAGTAAGGCATAATATGGCAAG
Organism: Microgenomates bacterium OLB23; assembly: GCA_001567245.1. Classification (GTDB taxonomy): domain Bacteria; phylum Patescibacteriota; class Microgenomatia; order UBA1406; family HO2-37-13b; genus OLB23. Next base: position 22,656 of record LMZU01000002.1, on the reverse strand, counting down.
AACAGCCGCGAATGAAGTCTTTTTGTTAAACATTAATTGTTAAATTAAAGTTAATTCTTGTTCAGACCGAGGGGGTGCACTAAATCACCCCCGAGTTGTAAGGGCGGAAGAGGCGAGATTCGAACTCGCGTGGGATTGCTCCCCCAAGGTTTTCGAGACCTGGCCGTTTAGCCGCTCCGGCACCCTTCCAATGTAGGTTATTGTACCAAATCAAGCCTTCATTAAGCGCTTAATACCTACTCTTAACTCCATGTAGTTTTGCTTAACATGGGCAATTGGTGGTTGATAATCTATTTCATGTACAATTTTGTTGCGCAGTTTGTGTGCTTCCCAAATAGCGTTGTATGTGGAGCGATCAAAAAGGTTGCGCGCATTTTTTAGACGTTCGCCTAATGTGTTGCCACGAACTCGTTTTTGTTGCAGTACCGCATCTAAAATGGCATCTAGCTGAATGAGTGCGGTGCGTATATCACTTTCGCGCCCCCCTTGTACTAAAAGATCAATAGTATTCATTTTATTGTTAATCGTGTCGCGCCACCCCTTCGGGTTGGCGCGCGTAACAAACCACAGCGCAATAAATAGCGCTGCAATAACTATACACAACACAATAATAAATACTGTTTCCACTATATATTGATTATACGACCATTAATATTTTCTTTCTTGGCTAGCTCTTCTTCTGTAGTTGTGAGCACTGTTTGGTATAGATTAATGTGAGTGGTAATAAGATGCTTATTGGCCTGATCAAGTTCAGAAAAAATATCATCAAGTAAAAGTATTGGGTCTTGATGCAAATCAGATACATATATGTGCAACTGCTGCAAAATAAGCCAAAAAAGTGCGAGTCGCTGCTCACCCCTTGATGCATACGTATGCACATCAATATTTGCATTGTCTTTATGATAGGTAATTCTATATTCATCTCTCTGTGGGCCAACAAGAGTTCGTTTTTGGTAGTACTGTTTCATAAAGTTATCCTCCAATGTTGCATGCGATATAACATTTACCTTATAGGAAATAGTGAATGGCAACTCATGAATTATGTGTGTATTCATTCTTTCGATAACTTGAGTGCGCTTTTGTACAATGTATTCAGCCTGTTGAATAAGGTAGTCATCCCAAAATAGTAATTCTCGTCTCAAATTATCAAGATTTTCTGTTTTTTCTATAATTCTGTTGCGCTTTCTGAGTGCGTTTTCATAATTGCTGAGGCGTTTTTTGTATTCCATATCAACAGTACTTATTAAGTGATCAATAAACGTGCGTCGCTCCGAAGGTTGTCCGTCTATAATAGCAATTAGTGCTGGTGAAAACAGCACGCAAGGAACAGATTCTTTAAGATACGCAAGTCGTTGTCTGCGCAATTTATTAACCATAAAAACCTTTTCAACACGCGTAGTAAGTGTAAGATGAATTCGCAGTAGCAGTTGCATATCATCATCTTCTAAAATGCCTTCAACATCTGCTTCTTGAGTGCCAAATGATAATAGCTCCTCTTGGCGATCTTCTTTAATTCCCTTTCCTGTAAGCAAAAAATATATAGCTTCTAAAATATTGGTTTTTCCTCTGGCATTTGGTCCTACAAGAAATGTTACAGCAGGATCAAAATCAAGCTTTATGTGTGTTGCATTGCGAAAGTTTTTAAGACGTAGTGTTGTCAATTTCATGCTGTCTTTTTACGAAGAAGGAAGATGCTCTCGATAAATGCAGGAAGTTTAAACACATATTTTTTTACAATACTCACATTATCGAGTGACCTAAATATATTGAGCCAGAAAGCCTGGCTTTGCACCGAAATATGTGAATAATCTTTTGGATGAGTAAATTCTATCCACAGGTTTTCTGTGGTATATATTTTGTGCATAACAAATTTTTTTGCAACGCGGGCCGACTCTTGTGCAACACATTTTATTTCGGCCCGCTGAATATGTTCGAGCACATCAAACGAAACCACTAAATCAAATGCACCATCTTCGTAGGGCAGTTTTTTTAATGTCGCCTTTTACTAAAAACGGCTGAATTTCTTTACGTGCAGAAGATATTGCATACTCAGATACATCTATACCAAAAGCTTGAATGCCAAATCGTCGCAAGTGGTGCACTAGTCCTCCATCTCCACAACCAAGATCTAGGCATGTTTTAGGATTAATAAATAGCTTTATCCATAGAGCTCTGTAAAAATTTGCTACATCCAGAACAAAGCGGCTAACAAATGAGTCAGAAAATGCCGCCCATCGTTCCTTGCGCTGTGAATCAAAATAATCTTTATCGTAAAATGTTGCATCAATTTTATAGTTGGTAATGACTGTGCCTTTAAAGCTTTCTCCATTAAGAATGCGGGTGAGATTGCTAAAATTATTGCCGTTTGCAACTATTACTGCAGTACCATGTTTTTTGCGAGTCGAGATGCAACAGGGTCAAACGGGGCATTGGTACCAGGAATCCATTTTTCAGGAATAAGACCTTCGAAGAATCCCATGTGGTGTGTTTAATGATTTTTGCATCAGAAAATTCGCGTGGATCTTTGTCGTAAACGTAGTCGATGTTGGAAAGGTTAATAATGAGTGAGGCTTTGTAGTCGCGGGCGAGAACGGCTGCGCAGTAGTCTGTTGACCATCCGGGCTTCCAGCCAGAGCCTATAATTACCGACTCTTTTGCGCCCATGAGCGGCTTATCATAATTTTCAATAATACGAGGATGGGCAATATCTTGAAATATTGTGCGTACCAAATGTGCATTAAGTCGTGTGGAATGAATGCCAATCCAGTCGAGATCTTCGTCACTTATTTGCCCAACCACATCGCGGGCGGCATCTCTATAGTTGCGAGCAGTTGCGCCGCCCCCAATAACTATGAAAAATCTTCTATTGCTCTCTTTTACCTGTTTTCGAATAAAAACATTAAGTTTTTTTAAAAAATCAACGTCAATGCCCGTTTTGGGAACAATAAGACTGCCACCGACAGAAAGAACGACAGTTTCGACTCCTTTTCTATCTAAAATGTTCATTTTTGCTAAAAAAAGCCCGCCATCTGGGCGGGTGATGTGTGCTTTCGCAATTTACTGTGACGGCTTCTTATAAGTACGCTTCATATATACAGACTCTATTATAGCACGGGTCTATATGCTTAGCAATTTGTCAGAAAATTAACGATGTATCTAACCCAAACACAAAAGCTACAATTCGTGTAACAAACAAGGCGAGGATTAGGAGAATGAACCCTATAACCCCCGAACTTATTTTTTTAGCACCCGCGCTAAATTGTTCCTCACTGCCTTGTGACGTTAAAATGTCATATCCTCCCCATATAAAAATAAAGAACAGTAGCACTATTGCAACTGCATATAAAAAAGAAAGAAGCATGGTGATAATACCGCCAATACCAGCCTGTACCAGTTCGGGGCGCAGTGGGCCTTCGACAATAACATCAGGCGCTCCTGGTGTTGTATTAGGCAGCTTGAGTTGCTGTGCCAGCAGCAGGTGTTTGTGTATCATCAGGTTTTTGCTCGTCTAACTTTGGTGTTTCTTCTATTTTGTCTTGCTTCTCACTTTTGCTTCATCTTTCTTATCTTCTTTCATTTCTTCTTTTTCTCCGGTCTGTGCTGGTTCGTTTTCGGCAGCTACAACTATCTCTTGCACTTTTTCTGCTGCGTTGATGGGGCATACAACGGTAGCATTGTCTACAACCTCTGTTTCAAAGGCAAAATGTGAATCTGTACATTCAAACTTTCTAATTTTTTGTTTTTTCAATTCGTCTTCTCTTACAAATGTTACTTTTTCTATGTTAAACACAAAGTTTTCGCCATCAAAGTCTACATTTACAAGGTCGCTCTCTTTTAACTTTTGTTCTATGATTAATGTCGATATTGGGTTTTCCACAAGTTTTTGAATGGTTCTTTTGAGTGGGCGGGCACCATAAAGTGGATCAAAACCCTGTCTGACAATTTCTTTTTTAGCCTCTTCTGTCCATGCGAATCCTATGTTCTGCTCTTCTAGTAGCTTGCGTACAGCTTTCATTTGCAGTTCTGCAATTTGCATCATGTGCTGATACTTAAGTGGTTCAAATATAATAACTTCATCAAAACGATTAATAAGTTCAGGCCTAAAGAACTTGCGTAGTTCGTCCATAACCTTTGTTTTTGTTTTATCGTACTGATTCTTAGACAACTCTCCTTCAATTTTTTCTCTTTTCTTCAATTTCTTTATCAAGCGGAAAGTCTTTGCCAAAAAACTCGGCTAAGGTTTGCATTTTCCAGGTTGTACCGTTTACCTGTTTGGTCCAAATTTTTTCTCCAACAATAATTAATTCAGTACCGTCTGGGTTGAATGCATGAATATCCCAGTAGTTTGTTGGCAGCGCTGCAGTAGGGTCTGGCGCGGGGGTTGGGGTAGCAGCATTGTCGTTAGTTGCTGCAGCTCCCTCAAGTGTTTGTCCTTCAAAATAGTCTTTAAGGGTACCGGTTTCCCAATTGGTTTCACCGTCTTTTCTTCTCCAAAAGCGATCTCTAAAGGTAACAACCTCCATCTCTTGTGCCGAGAAGGCTTGTGTTTTGAGCTTTGCGGTAGGTAGTTGCTGCTCGGGTGCATCTGGCAGTGCATTTATTACTACTCCATCTTTAAAGTAGTCGATAAGTGAAATTGCCTTCCATACTTTTGCTGTTGTTGCAGTTCTTTGGAACATTTGACCATTGCTCGTAATAAGCTCTGCACCCTTTGGTGACATAGCGTGGGTATCGAACTCTTTACCAGGGAAGTCAGGAACTTCACCTAGTGGCTTGCCGTCTGGGGCAATTTCACCCTCTACTTTTTGTCCTGCAAAGTAATCAATTATCATGGACGGCTTCCAAGGTTCTTGAGACGATTCACGCTCGAAAACCTTACCCATTATCGTCATAATTTGGCGGCCACGAGGAGAGAAGGTATAGGTAGAAAGCAGCGTAGGCTCTTCTATATCTACAGGACCACCGGCAAGAATATCGTCTTGAATAAGTTTGGTGCCAATGTTAGAGGTACAAATAACAACTGTATTTTTAAACGAGATAACGTGTCCTTTATTATCTGTAAGCCTTCCGTCATCTAAAATTTGCAGCAGAATGTTAAAAATATCTGGATGAGCCTTTTCTACTTCGTCGAAAAGTACTACCGAGTAGGGCTTTCTTCGTACTGCTTCGGTGAGCTTGCCGCCTTCTTCGTAGCCTACATATCCTGGAGGAGCTCCAAGCAACTTTGCAACCTCATGCTTTTCCATGTATTCAGTCATGTCGAAGCGAATCATTGCTTCTTCTTGGCCAAACAGTACTTCTGCGAGTGTTTTAGAAAGCTCGGTTTTACCCACACCCGTTGGGCCAAGGAATACGAAACTTCCAATAGGGCGGTTGTTAGACTTGAGGCCGGCACGGCCTCGGCGAACAGCCTGTGCAACTGGGCCAACAGCGTTTTCTTGATTGATCAGTCGCTCATGAATAATGTCTTCGAGCTTTGTAAGTTTTTCTACTTCAGACTCGCTTATGCGAGACACAGGAATACCTGTCCAGCGGGCAATGATATCTTTTATTGCTTGCTCACTTACGCTGGTTGTTGTTTGGCCCTTGCGCTGACCATAGTCATCTTGTTTTATTTTTAAATCTGCGCTCAGGTCATCTAATTTGGGTTTTAAAATACTTGCCTTTACACGATCGCCACGTTTTTCTACCTCTTCTAGTTCTTGCTGAAGTTGCTTTTGGCGCTCTTCTATAGATCGAATCTCTTCTGGGAGAGAAATAAGTGGCAATCTTACTGCTGCACCTGCCTCATCGATAAGATCAATGGCCTTATCTGGCAAAAATCGGTCGCCAACGTATCTTTTAGAAAGCTTAACAGCAGCCTCAATAGAAGCATCTGGAATTTTTACACGATGGAACGCTTCATATTTATCTTTAAGAGCTTTCATCATTTTAATAGCCTGCTCTTCGGTTGGCTCTGGAACAATTACCGGTTGAAAACGCCTTTCAAGAGCTGGGTCTTTTTCAACGTACTTGCGGTATTCTGTGAGTGTGGTTGCACCAATAAGCTGCAGCTCACCTCGGGCCAGAGCAGGTTTTAAGAAGTTAGATGCATCGAGTGCGCCTTCGCCGCCGGCTCCGGCACCTACTAAATTATGTATTTCGTCAATAAACAGTATTACCTGTCCCTGTGAGTTGGTAATTTCTTCAATAATTTTCTTCATGCGTTCTTCGAACTCTCCGCGGTGTGAAGCTCCGGCAATAATGCTCATTAAGTCAAGTTGTAGTATACGTTTGCCTACCAGCGATTCTGGAACTTCTTTTTTAACAATCTTTTGAGCTAGACCTTCTACAATTGCTGTTTTACCTACTCCGGCTTCACCAACGAGCGCCGGGTTATTTTTGGTGCGGCGCGAAATAATATGAATGACACGCTCAATAACCTCTGAGCGCTCTACTACGGGGTCGAGCTGTCCTTGTTCTGCTTTGAGCGTTAAATCATTGGTAAACTGTTCAAGCATACTGCGACTTGAATCTTTGCCGGCAGGTCCTTCTTTGCCTTCTAGGCCTTCTTTTTTACCAGTTACTTGCTTGTTTAAGTCTTCTTGTTTTAAACCCAGTTTTGCAAGGGTGCGAGCACCCACGCCTTCACCTTCTTCGTATAAAGCCAAGAGAATGTGCTCAGGAGAAATAAACTCATAGCCCAGCTTTCGAGCTGTCACAAGAGCATTCTCCAAAATTCGCTTTACACGTGGCGATGGAAGAGGTGCTTTGTCACTAGCACCTTTTTGATATACCTTATCAAGCTCTTGATCAACAATTTGTGGTGGAATTTTTTTTTTCAGTAAAGAGCTTGTAAATTTCTGGGTCAGCCAACAGGCCATGTAGTACGTGCTCAGAATCAACAAACTCGCTTTTAAGATCTTTTGCTTTTTGTTGTGCGGCCATGAATATGCGATTTGAGCGTTGTGTAAGATGCGTCATTAAATCGAGCTCAGTTCTTTTTTCTGCATCAATAGAGGTGTCATCTTTAGGAGCAACGCCGTCTTGTGGTGCTGCTGGTGCGGTTGTAGTAGTGGGCGTAAGATCGGCCGGTTTAGCTGTGTTTGTAGGCTGTGCTTGTGTTGTGTCTGGTGATGCCATTGCTGGCATTGGTGCGCTTGTTGTTGTGGTGCTGGTGGTTGGTACAGCCGGAGCTGGTGGGTTGCCTATGCCATTATAAGCCTGGCCTCCGGGTGGATTCCCGATGCCATTGTAGGATTGAGTTTGACCCACTGCAACTGTAGCTGAATTGACTTGTTGTGTTTGCTGTGGCGCTAATGTTTGTGGCTCTGTTACAGCCTGATTATCACTCGTACCACTAGCCGGCTTTTTCTTAAAAAAATCTAGAACTGGCATGATGATTTCATTATGGAGAACAAAAGAATGGTTGTCAATGGTGTGCTATAATTTTGTTCACAGAAAGAATTATGAAACTATTTGTAACAGGCGGCGCAGGCTTTATAGGATCTAACTTTATTCGTTACTGGCTTCAAAAATACCCAGAAGATTTAATTGTTAACTACGATAAGCTCACCTATGCAGGCAATCTCGAGAGCCTTCGAGATGTCGAAAACAATGGCAACTACAGATTTATTCAAGGTGATATTTGTGATGGGGTAGCAGTAAAAAAAGCAATGGAAGGTTGCGACACTGTTGTTCACTTCGCAGCAGAATCACATGTTGATCGTTCTATTTTATCTGCAGCACCATTTATTCAAACAAATGTAGTTGGTACGCAAGTTTTACTAGAGGCAGCTCTTGAGTTAGATATGAAGCGTTTCCACCATATCTCAACCGATGAAGTTTTTGGTGCCCTTGATCTTAATACGACAGAAAAATTTAACGAAAAAACACCTTATAATCCGCGCAGTCCTTACTCTGCGTCTAAAGCTGCTTCTGATCATATCGTGCGCGCATATAACATTACCTATGGTCTTCCAACAACAATAACAAATTGCTCAAATAATTATGGCCCCCATATGTTCCCCGAGAAACTTTTCTCATTGGCAATCACAAATTTAATTGAAGGTAAAAAAGTTCCTGTTTATGGCGATGGCTTGTATGTGCGTGATTGGCTATACGTTGAAGATCATGCAACTGCTATAGATCGTGTCCTTCATGATGGAAAAATAGGTGAAACCTACTTTATTGGGGGTCTTGTAGATGATATTTCAAACATAGATGTCATTAAAATGATTCTAAGGCTAATGAATAGTTCAGAAGATCAGTTGGAATATGTAAAAGATCGACCAGGCCATGATAGGCGCTATGCTGTGGATTGGACCAAAATTCATAACGAGCTCGGTTGGTCTCCATCTGTAACACTTGAAGAGGGCCTGCAAAAAATGATTAACTGGTATAGAGCTAATGAAGCTTGGTGGAAGCCCTTGAAGGAAAAAGAGAAAGTTTTTTTTTGACGAGCAATATTCAAAATAGGGCACAATCCTAAACAAGACACGGTCTTATTTTAACTTCTTATAAATCCTCTCAATGGTAGTCTTCTTTCCATTGGCTCCAGTGGCAACAATGACCACCATATTCTCGGGCTCAGTAAGAGCAATATTGTGAGAGAAAATATTTTGATCGTTCGGAAAGATCTGCTCACCATTAATATGCACAGTAGTATCTTTGGCTACTCTGCCTTTAATAGTAATTTTGTCTTCTCGCTTAAACTCGGTTTTGGTTGGCTCAAGGATTTCTAGAGTAGGCGGTTTAAGAAAAAGCTGAAGTTGATACCCAAAATATAGGGTGAAAAGTATAATGAGTGAAGCAACCACACCACGTGCTACCCGTTTGGTAAGTGGGGTGAATTGTTTCGATGTGGTTCGCTCTTTAAATTTAAGCTGCTCGCGCTTTTCATATTCACGGCGAAAATATGCGAGCATTTTTTCATCATCTACACCCAAAAAAGTACTGTATGTACGAATAATACCCTGAATGTAGGTTCGAGATGAAAATGACTTCCAGTCTCCTTGCTCTACAGCACGGAGGTTTTTTTCCCGAATTCTTGTATGACGTTCTACATCGGCTAGTGATAGTTTTTGATTCTCACGTTCTGCACGAAGTAATTCACCAACATTAGTGACCATGGATTGTCATTATAGCATGGATTACATCATGCCACCCATACCACCCATGCCACTCATGTCGGGCATACCACCAGCAGCTGCAGGGGTCTTTTCTGGCATATCGGTGACCAACGCCTCTGTTGTGAGAATCATGGTAGCAACCGACGCAGCATTCTCAAGCGCACTGCGTACTACCTTTGTTGGATCAACAACACCCTGTTTGAGCATAGAGCCAAATTCAAGAGTAGCTGCATTAAATCCATAGTCTACATCTGGGTTTTCTTCAATTTGTCGAAGAACCCAGCCTGCATCTACTCCAGAGTTTTTTGCAAGCATTTCTACGGGTTGTGCAAGTGCTTGGTAGACAATGTCCATGCCAACTTTCTCTTCATCGTTTGCAGCTTGCTCTTTAAGGCCTACAAGCACCTTGCGCGCTTTAAGGAAGGTGGTGCCACCTCCCGGCACAATACCTTCTTCAAGTGCAGCTTTTGTTGCAGCAACAGCATCGTCAACACGTTCTTTCTTCTCTTTCAACTCAACTTCGGTAGTTGCACCAACACTTATAACCGCTACGCCACCTGCAAGTTTTGCAAGTCGCTCCTGAAGCTTTTCTTTATCAAAGTCAGAGGTAGATGCCTCGATTTCTTGCTTAAGCTGTGCAACGCGACTTTCGATGGTTTTAGGATCGCCTTTGCCGCCAATAATGCGTGTTGACTCTTTATCGGTCCACACCTTATCGGCCTTGCCAAGCACATCGATGTCAATGTTTTCTAATTTGGCACCGGTATCTTCTGAAACCACCATACCTCCAGTAAGAATGGCAATATCGCGAAGCATTTCTTTTCTACGGTCACCAAAGCCTGGAGCTTTAATAACCAAGGTGTTAAAGGTGCCACGCAACTTGTTGACCACAAGTGTGGCAAGTGCTTCGCCATCTACATCATCAGCAATAATTACCAATGATTTAGAAACTTTGACAAATTTTTCGAGGAATGGCAGTAAGTCTGATACTGCGCTAATCTTTTTGTCGGTAATAAGAATATGTGCATCATCAATTTCTGCAGTCATCTTATCTGGATTGGTTACAAAGTACGCAGATGCATAGCCTTTGTCAAACTCCATACCTTCTTTGTATGATACTTCCATTTCAAGCCCTCGACCCTCTTCTACGGTAATAACGCCATCTTTGCCAACCTGCTTAAAGGCAGAGGCAATAAGATTGCCAATTTTTTCGTCAGCGGCCGAAATAGTAGCGACCTGAGAAACGGCCGCCTCGTCATCTAAAGGAATATCTTTTGAAGACTGCTTAATTTCTTCTACTGCTGCGGCTACCGCTTTTTCTATACCCTTTTTTAATACCATAGGGTTTGTGCCCGCAGTAATGTTTTTCATACCAGCGTTAACAATTGCCTGTGTTAATAGTGTAGAGGTTGTAGTACCATCACCTGCAACGTCTGCAGTCTTCGATGCAGCCTCTCGTGCAAGTTGTGCACCCATATTTTCAAAAGGGTCTTCAAGAGTAATTTCTTTTGCCACACTCACGCCATCGTGAACCACATTAGGAGCGCCCCACTTTTTGTCGAGTGCAACATTGCGGCCTCGAGGTCCAAGTGTTGTTACAACAGCTTGTGCAAGAATATTAACGCCTCGTGCCAGTGATTGACGAGCATCATCTGAGAATTTTAGTTGTTTTGCCATGTTAGTTTATAAATATGCAACTTATAATAAATAGTATTAAGAAACGACTGCCATAATATCTTTCTGTTCAATGAGCATCCATTCAGATGATCCCACTTTTACTTCATTACCGCCCCATTTTTTATAAAGTACTTTTTGTCCTACTGCGACAACCATAGGCATTACTTCGCCGTCTTCATCAAATGCTCCTGGACCAATTGCCATAACTTCACCTATTTGTGGTTTTTCTTTTGCAGAATCGGGTAAGTAAATTCCTGATGCAGTTTTTTCTTCGGCATCGAGTGGTTTAATTAATACGTAATCGAAGAGCGGTTGAATATTTTCTGTTGTTTGAGACATTTTTTTTATAAAAAAACTTTTTAATTGATAAGCTTGTGCAATTGTTCTAGTATATATATCAAAAGCGGGGAGAATTGTCAATATCCTTGGTAGTTTGCTAATTGAGAGATTTGAAATATCTCGCTCAATAACTACATTTCGCCTTCGTGAAGGTTGATTGTTGTCACCTTCAAGTCGGCTCTATATAGCTATTGAGTTGTTGAGCGTTAATATAGTAAAACAACACAGTGCGTATGGACAGTAAAAATTACACACCAATATCGACCGCGTCATCTACAGATACCTACGAACACATAACCGTAGAAATTAAAAAGCTAGAAGAACAGCTTCGCAAGGCAGACATTCCCCATGATCTATGGGAAAAGGCCAACATGCAGCTGCAAAGAATTAATTTAACACTGCGTTATGGTGGAAACATAAACCAACTTGATATGTTGGTTAAATATGTAGATTGGATTACCACATTGCCATGGACAAAGCGATCTCAGGATTTACTAGATATAACAGCTGCAACACGTATTATGAATGAAAACCATTATGGCCTTGAGAAAATTAAAAATCGTGTTCTGGAGTATATATCTGTTCTCATGCTTCAGCAGCAAAAAAAAGATATAGCACACTTTCATGCTCCTGTATTATTTTTTTGTGGGGTTGGCGGGGACGGGGAAAAACAAACATTTGCGCGCTCTATTGCGGGAGCTCTTGGCAGGCAATTTGCGCGCATACCATTTGGTGGGCTTTCATCTGCACTTGACTTAAGAGGACTTTCAAAGATTCAGCCAGAAGCTGAACCAGGCCAGGTGCTAAAAGCATTACGCCGTGTAGGTACCCGTAATCCGGTTATTTTGCTAGATGAGCTTGATCGCATTTCGCCGGTTGCACAAGGCGAAATTATGGGTGTACTACTAGAACTTCTAGATCCAGAGCAGAATGCTCATTTTATAGATCATTATATTGACTATCCTTTTGATCTTTCTGAGGTTATTTTTGTTGCCACAGCAAACAATACACGCAGTATTTCAACAGCGGTACTTGATAGATTGGAAATTATTCAAATGCCCTCTTATACCGATGAAGAAAAAGTCCATATTGCAGCACACTACATTTTACCTAGACTACTTAAAGATAGTGCGCTCCCTGCGGACGCAATTCAGGTAGATGAATCGGTATGGAAGCACATCGCTCGACTCTCTGGCTACGATCCTGGCATTCGCAGCGTCGAGCGCCGAGTAGAAGCAATTGTGCGAAACGCTGCGTTTCGCACAGTAACAGGAAAGGGACAAAAATTTGTTATAACCGATGCAAATGCAAAAGAATTTATTGAAGAGTAAAATAAAATTATGAGTGAAAATGGACCTTCATTTATACAAATGCTATTCGATAAAAAAGCCGCTGTAATTAAAGCGCAAGAAGAATCGGGAAAAGATCTTTCCCCTGCCCTTATTGAAGTAGACCGCCAAATACTACAAGCTGTGAGGGGTGGAGACCCGGTAAAAGGGGCTACGGTAACAAAATCTGGTGAAGAAGATTAGTAAATGCTTGCATCTCTAACCAGCGGAAGCGTTGTACATCTAAAAGATCCGCCCAGTGCAATAGGTTCAGTATAATCAATTTTTTCTACATTAAATCCTTCTTTCTTTAGCATTTCATTAATGCGCTCATTCTGCAGCGGGCTAAACACTGTTTCGGGGTTAACCATAAAAACATTGGTGCCAAGGTCTAGTGCTTCTTCGGGCAATACATGGAGCAACTTGTAGCGGCTTTCTAAAAATGCAATATCCTCTTGTGAAAACGCTTCAGAAATTATAAGTGCATAATTTCGTGGAAGGAGTGTTAATCGCGTGTCTAGATGCATAACATGTTCGCCTAAAAAGAGCTTCCTGCCAGTCTCATATTCCAGAAGCTCGCTAATTGTTGCCGCTTGGGTTCTTCCCCCATTACCTACAAGTATTCCCTGCTTATCAACTATAACATCACCGCCTTCAATCGTTCCTGTTTTGAGTTCTTGGGTGGTAGTTATTCCTAAAGCTTGTAGTAACTTTGCTAATTCTTCCATCTCACCCAGTCTTTCTTTAAAAGCTCGAAGATGGGTAAAATAAAGTTGATCACGCACAACAAAAGCGGTATCACGCGTATACATTTGCCAAATGAGATTGGGTTTAGTCTTTAGAAAGTGCAATCGCACACTATATTTTTCGAGTGCCTTAAAGAAACTTTCCTGTTGTTTTATAAGCAAGTCTTTATTCCAGGTGCGTTTATGATACTTTATATACTCGGGGTCATCTTTTGCGTAATCCTCATACTTAGGTATGTTGCTACCCCAGCATACAACAACATCTTTTAGTGGAGAAAATTCATCGGTAATATGAAGCTTCATGAGGAGATATGTATAAGACCAGAAAGATTTTTACTTTCAATAACTCCATAATATTTTTCTATGTTTTCTAACCCAAAAGAGATTTTGGTTTTCCATGGATGCAATATAACTTCTGACTTAGATTTTGCAATCTCGATGTTTCCCATAAACAGTAATCTTGGTAATTGTAATACTTCTCGAATAGTTTCCGTCTTATACAAGTCGAAATTTTTTATGTAAATAATGTGATTTGCAATATCGGGCATGGTCTCAATTGCTTTAAGCAATTGTCCTTCGTTAGAATCTTCAAGTATTGTAATACGGTTTTCATTAAAAGCATTACCAACTCGCTGTTTAAATGTCAGCTTAGCCATTTCGTAACCACTAAAAAATAGAATATTTTGACCAGATAGATAAAACTCAGCAAGAAGCTCGACGGAGAAAAATGAAGCCCCAGTTTTATCTGCACCATTTATGAGGATGGGGAAAGCAAGCGATTGAAGGGGTAGAGATTCGTTATTAATAAGAATCATCGATTTAATTATCCCACAAATCCCACACTTTTGCGGCCGCATTAACTGCCTCACCTTCTAGTGGAAAATGATGAAGATCTATAAATGGCAGTGAGTTTGCTTCTATGAATCCCCATTTTTGTGTGTCTGGATCCTTTGTGATATCTTCAATAATAAAATCAAAACCAACTATAGGAACGCGCATACGGTCACCAGCTTTTTTAACATATTTAATAATTTTAGGATGAGTGATTGTAATTTCTTCGGCACGGTAGCCGCCATATGAGGTGCCGATTTTTTCAGAAAGATCTATTGTTTGACTTTTTTTAAGCACCGTTGCCAGCGAAAGCCCTTGTCTTTTAATGAATTCTTTCAGATGATCGGTAATGCGCACTTTCGCAACTTCGGGATGACGGTTTTTATTTTTTATCGAAATAAGTTGTTTAATAGTAGAGGTGCCATCACCAGTTATGCGCGGTGGGTCACCGCGCAGAATACCCACTACTTCGCCATTTATATATGTGCCGCGATAAACACTACCAACGAGATGTTCTTCGACAATAACATATCTACACAGTTTTTTAGCCACTCTAAATCCATGAATTAATTCTTCCTTTGTGTAAATATGAGTTGTAGTATGGCGTCCGCGAGAGCCTATTTGTGGCTTAGTAATAAAGGGTTTACGCCCCTTGTTAAAAATTTTTAGCGCATCTTCAAGATTGGTTACAGATGCACCATATGCAGTTGGTATACGATGTGCAAGTAAAAACTTTTTAAGTTCCCACTTGTCGTCCATCCACTCATATGCATCTTCGGCGAATCTACTTGGTATAGGAAGACTTTCAAAGTGGTGCCATTTATTGTTAATTTTTGCACGATGATGCTCTACGTACTTGCCATAAATAATAAGTCCCTCCATTTCTATACCTCTTCGTAAGGCTTCTTCCCAAATAACAAGTGACCGTTCGGTAGGTGCTTTAGTGTGATCACGGTTTATTTTCCAAATACCTGTTTTTGTAAAAGACCAGAGAATATTCATTACCACTCTATGAATAAGATGATCAATATGAGAGTTGCTTCGAGACTGCACAAATGCTGAAATCGGAGCGGTTTTAACCAAAACAGTTTGCGTTATATACGTTAAAAGATGATGTGTAGGATTGTTACCACAATAAGGGCACGAATTTTTTTGAAAGTTTCTTCGTGGCCGACATAACGAAGATTATACCCTCTTTGCCTTTAATCGCAATGAGTTGCCTACTACCGACACACTACTTAAACCCATTGCTGCACCTGCAATTACTGGGCTTAGTAAAATGCCAAAGAATGGATACAATGCCCCAGCTGCGATAGGTATGCCAATAATATTGTATATAAATGCCCAAAACAGATTTTGCTTAACAATGTTCATGGTCATTTTAGAAAGGGTAATTGCCTGTGGTAGTTTACCTATATGTCCTCCCAGCAATGTAATACCTGCAGACTCTATAGCGACATCGGTACCTGTGCTCATTGCTACACCAACGTCTGCGGCTGCGAGTGCTGGTGCATCATTAACCCCATCGCCTACCATAGCCACTTTGTAGCCTTCGGCCTGCAGCTTTTTGCACTTCTTTAGATTTGTCACCTGGTAAAAGCTCTGCAATAACTTTGTCTATACCTACTTGTTGAGCAATGTGTTGCGCTGTTCTTGCATTATCTCCCGTCAGCATTACAGCGGTTATGCCTTGTGCATGAAGCGCAGAAACAGCTGCAACCGCATCGTCTTTAATAGTGTCTGCCATTGCAACATAGCCAAGCACTTCACGAGAAGTCATAAATACTATTGGTGTTTTGCCTGCGCTGGTAAAACCTCCAATAATATCTTGATCAATTTTTAACCTCATCTCTTTGGCTAGTGTGAGGTTACCCGCATAATAGGTAGTATTGTTAATACTACCTTGTAAGCCTTTACCCTCCAAGGCTCTAAAGTTTTTCACGTTCAATAGTTTTGCTTTCTTGCTGTTGGCTTTTAGCACAATAGCTTGTGCTAATGGATGCTCAGAGTGGTTTTCGAGAGAAGCAAGAAGTTGCAGTAGTTCCGAATCTTTTATTTGTGTTGCCACAATGTCTGTAACTTCTGGTGTGCCCTTTGTAATTGTGCCTGTTTTATCAAAAACTACCACGTTAATTGCAGCAAATTTTTGGAGACTTTCTGCGCTTTTTACTAAAATACCGTGTTGAGCAGCTTTACCTACGCCAACAATTATCGCCGTTGGAGTTGCAAGGCCCATTGCACATGGACATGCAATAACAAGCACGCCAACAAAACTTAGTACTGCAATGGTTAAAGCCTCAGAAAAAGGCATAAACTGAGCTCCTATAAGGATCCATAAGACAAATACAACCACAGCAATAACCATTACAATTGGCACAAAAACTGCAGATATTTTGTCTGCAAGGTGTTCAATGGGTGCCTTAGATCCTTGCGCCTGCTCAACCATTGCAATAATGCGTGAAAGCATAGTGTTCTTACCTATTTGCGTAACTTTTACTTGTAGAGATCCTTGCTTATTAATTGTGCTGCCAATTACATTGTCACCTACAACTTTATCTACAGGAATTGACTCACCAGTAATCATTGATTCGTCTACAGACGAAGCACCCTCAAGAATAACTCCATCAAGTGCAATTTTTTCACCTGGCTTAACAATTAATATGTCGTCAATTAATATGTCGTCAATGTCTACTGTCGTGTGGGTGCCGTTGCGAAGCACCGTAGCTGTTTTTTGCCTGCAGGCTGAGTAATTTTTTCTATTGCTTCCCCCAGTGCTTAATTTAGATCGCAATTCAAGGTATTTGCCAAGAGTTATAAAACCAATCACCACAATAGTGACGTCATAATAATTTTGTTGTGTATTAATAAAAGTAGCGAGTGATTCTTCAAAGGCTGATACCGTAAAGCTATACAGAAATGCTGCAGATGTACCAATGCCAACAAGACTATCCATATTAGCTACTCGGTATTTGAAAAACCTAAACATTCCTTGAATGTAGGGGAGTCCAATTACAAAAAGCATATAGGTAGCAAATATAGGAAGAAGGTGGTGAAAGAAGACCATAAACATCTCGGGCATTTCTGGCCACAGGCCAAGTGGTTCTGCGCCGATTTCCCACGTCATAACAACTATGCTTACTGCAATCATTGGTAAAGAAACAAGCACATGCTTTTTGTATTTTTCTAGCTCCATAAGCTTTTGCATTTTAAGTTCAGAGTTTGAGGTTATTGCAGTGTCATGGTGGTGTTGCTCAACAAGCGAATAGCCAAACTTGTCAATTGTTTTATTCATTTCGGCTACAGTTACTTTGTGGGGATCATATACAACCTCTGCCTTTTCAGTTCCATAATTTACCCTACATGCTTCCACGCCGTCGAGTTTTTTCTACACTGCGCTTAATTATTGATGCACACGATGCACAATGCATTCCCTTTACTGGTAGTGTTTCTTTATTCATTTTCTAATTGTATGGATGCCTCATATTCAAGGTTCCGAATTGTGTGTAAAATAGTATCTATTGATACTTTAGATGGGTCATAGGTAACCGATGTATACTGTTGCGCATAATTTGTAGAAGAAGATGATACTCCATCGAGATCTTCAATTTCGAAGTCTATATTCATTGCACATGCGGTGCAGTGCATACCAGAGATTATTATTTTTTGTGTTTGCATAGTTTTTATAAAACATTAATATAGCCTTTATACATGCCCATACTGCACATAAATGATAGCTGCTGTGGGCTGCTAGGTGCAATGAAGGTAACTTTCTCTGATTTGCCTACGGGTACAATGGTTTGTATGTTATATGCAGGTATTGTGAATGCTTGAATGCATCCTGCACCACTTTCATTAACCAGGTGTAGCGTTACTTGTGAACCGGCTTTGACATTAATAACCTCGGGCATGGTTTTATAGCCAAAGTCGGTAAAGTATATAGATGCGCTTTGCACTACTTGTGCATTTTGTTGAGTGCCGGTGTTGGATGGCCCTTGTGTTAGATTTATTCCAGCAAGCGAAAGAGCACCGAGTAAATTGTATAGAGCAATTAAAATAATTGCCGCTGCTGCAATTTTGTTAAATGTGGCACCAACCGAACTGCCTGCCCGCTTTGCTGCATATCCGAGCACATAAAAAAGTGGTGAAGTGCCCAATATAAACACGAACATTGTTATTGCCCCTTGTGTTGCAGAGCCTGTAGAAACAGCGTACGCCATCATTGCCTGAGTTGCGCCACAGGGGATAAGAACCGTCATGGCGCCAAGTAGAGCTGGTGCAAAAATTTCTTTGCTTCTAGATTGATTTTTAACCATCCTGGTTAGAAACTTGGGTGGCTGTATAACAAAATAACGAAATATTGGATGTGCATCGATTAAATTAAGCGCAGTACCTATCATAAATATAGCTACGGCAACTTGGAGAATAACGCGTGCCTGAATTGAGAGCTGTACAATCGACCCAAGAGCCCCAAGCATGAGGCCCAATATGGTGTATGCGACGAGTCGTGATATCAAGAATGATGTAATAGGAAGTTTTGTAGACTTTTGCTGGGCAATGGAACTTGCAAGTAAACCTCCCTGAACTGCAAGGCAGGTAAGACCTCCTGCAAAAAGACCTGTTATAAATATAGTGAGAATACTCATGATTTTTTAAATACCTCCATAACTTCTAATATAGCTTTGTCGTGGCTGCCGCTTTTAATAGAGTCAGCAACGCAACACCTTAGGTGTTCCTCTAAAATAAGATGGTCTACCTCTTTTAGTGCTTTTTGTACCGCTTGTGACTGATGAATAATGTTAATACAATATTCATCAGTTTCCACCATTTCGAGTACTTTTCTCAAGTGTCCTTGAGCTATTTTAAGGCGATGTTCAATGCGTTCTTTACTGCTTTTTGGTGTATATGTCATATGTATTGGTGAGGAGATATCCCCCCTATGGGGATATAATAAATGAAGCATTTTTATAATGCAAGGGTTTTTTGCGGAGAGGGTGGGATTCGAACCCACGGTGACTTGCGCCACAAAGGTTTTCAAGACCTTCGCACTAGACCGCTATGCGACCTCTCCAATTGGTTGCTATATTGTAGCGTATTGACAGGCATATTCCAAATTAAGCAAATTGGAGCGAGAGGAATTATAATGTACGCATGCAGCTTTTTGAATATGTTAAGAAGAACAAACAATTAATCAACAATTATTTAGGCGAGGTCTTTGCAGAAAAGATAGCCGAAACAGATAAAAGCTATGCTCATTTGTATGAGTCGCTTCGCGACTTTTCTGTAAAAGGAAAGCACTTGCGTGGGTGCTTCTTTCTTTTATCGTACGAAATGGCCGGGGGGAACAACGTAGAAGCCATGCTGCCGGCTGCCGCAGCAATAGAAGTTAACGGATCGGCGCTGCTTATACACGATGACATAATGGACAATGATGTGTTAAGAAGGGGAGGAAAGTCAATGTTTGCGCAGTACATTGACGAAGGTCAAAAATTGAAAGTTGCAGACGCGCATGCATATGGAGTTGGCAGCGGTATCTTGATTGGCGACATAGGTATTATTATGGGGTTTGAATTATTGCATAGAGCCCCAATGGCATCGCAGGTAAAAAACGAAGTTTCGCGCGCTACGCGCGCGAAATGCAATTAACGGCTGTGGGACAAATGATGGATTTTAATTTTTCTCACACAGCACAAGAGCCCACAGAAGAAGAAATCTTGAATATGTATGTGTATAAAACCGCGCACTATACATTGGTTAATCCATTTGTCATGGGAGCACAGGCTGCAGGTGCCAACTCTCAATACTGTGACAACCTTACCACCGCTGCTCAAACACTCGGGGTTATCTTTCAAATTCGAGACGACGTTATGGGGTTATTGGGAGATGAAAAAGTTACCGGAAAGACAGCCTATTCTGATGTACGAGAAAACAAAAAAACACTTATTCGTCACTATCTTTTTAGTGAAGCAAATAACGAAGATAAAACACTTCTTAATGCGGTCTTTGGGAATAAGCAAATTGCTCTAGAAGATTTTCAAAAATTGCTCACATTTGTTAAGACAAGTGGTGTTGAAGAAAAGATTAATAAAAAATTAACTCTTATGGCTGCAACTGCCCGCGATAGCATAAAAAAGCTTTCTCTTAATGAGCCATATAACACAATAATCGAAGAACTTGTGCATTATAGTCTTACCCGAGTAAAGTAACATGGGTATTACCGCATTTAGAGATCTCGTTCTTTCAGAGGGAAGTAAACACTACAGAAAAATGCCCTGGAGAGAAACTGCCAACCCATACCGCATTTTGCTTTCAGAGGTTATGTTGCAGCAAACGCAGGTTGACAGGGTGGTAAGTTATTACAATGCTTTTACTCGTACCTTCCCATCAATTAATAACCTTGCCAATGCTTCGCTAACTCAAGTTTTATCGTTATGGAGCGGGCTTGGCTACAATCGTCGTGGAAAATGGCTTCACGAAAGCGCGCAAAAAATAGTAAGAGAATTCTCAGGAGAAATTCCACACTCTATCAACACACTTACAGAGCTTCCGGGCATTGGCTATAACACAGCTGCAGCGATCTGTGTGTATGCATTTAATAAACCCGAAGTTTTTGTCGAAACGAACATTCGTACGGTGTATATTCATTATTTTTTCAAAAATCGAGTTAATGAAAGTGGTGTTCATGATAAAGAAATTCTTGCCTTACAAACAGAGGTTCTTGCGCAAAATGTTAATCCACGCATATGGTATTTGTCGCTCATGGATTATGGTGCTTTTTTAAAAAAAACCATTGGTAACATCTCGCAAAAAAAGCACTCACTATCGCAAGCAGAGCATGTTTAAAGGTTCAATACGTCAGGCACGTGGAGAGCTTTTAAAGCTTTTGCTCCAGGGCGAGCCTATTAACTCAAAACTTAGTGATAAAAGGTATAAAAATGCCCTTGATAAGCTTATTGACGAGGGGTTTGTTGTGAAAGATGGCAAAGATACCTACTCAGTTAAGAAGTAATTGTTTGATATTGAAACATTGTTTTACTAAATTTTTCTTTACTAAATAGACTGGTTCCAAAAGTAACTTTCTTTTGATCAATAAGCGGGTAGAATTTTTTTAATCTTTCCTCGTTGCTGTGGTATTGTGAAAACAACGTCTCCTGAAATGTATCTGCTTTTTCTAAATCAAAAATAGTGCAGCCGGTTGCGCGGTACATTATTTTTGGATTATATATGCGTTCAAATGCACGTTGAATATATGAACGAATTTGAAAAGGGTACATGGTTTTTTGGGGAAGCTTAATGGATGTTGCTTTAAAGGTAAATTTTGGGTTTTAAGAAATACATGAAGCGCGCCGACGCGGTAGTTATGGCGGCGCGCTTTTATAAATGCCTTCTCAATATGATCGAGAAGACGGGCAAAGAGAATATCTTTGTTCTGTGTAGGAGGGTAAAAAGTACCGGTTTTTTGAATAGATTGATAAGTAGTTTTTGCATTGGTATTAAGTTGATATATTCTCTCACCCTGCAATTCGTGCCAAAATTTCTACAACGGTTTTATTAAAGTAGCTCTTAATAGTTTTTTCTGGCTGTTGTGCAAATTGTGCAGCGGTTGTTATGCCTAAAGACTGCATGCGTTTTTGCTAAACGCCATCCAATGCCCCACACGTCTTCAATGTTAGTTTTTTGCAAAAAACTTTCTCTATTATTTTGTGTAATAACGGCGTAGCCCGAAGGCTTATAAAAAGTTCGAACCAATTTTTGCTAAGCATTTTGTATTGGCAATACCCATAGAAACCGTAATATTAAGTGAGCGTTCAATCTCTTCTTTTTAAATGCGGGAGTATGAGAAATATTTTCTATCTCTGCAAAAACCTCATCAATAGAATAGCGTTCTATGGTGGGAGAATAGCGTGCAACAATGGCTATCATCTTGCGACAGAATATTTCGTAGGTGTAATAATTTGAAGATGCAATAATGCATTCAGGGCACATTTTTTTTTATTTCGCTTATAAGCATGCCTCTTTTTACGCCACGCGCTTTAGCCTCATATGACACAGCAGTGGCAATGGCTCGCTCTTGTCCAATAGCGACAGGTTTCCCTTTTGCCTCGGGGTGTGTTGCCTGATATACCGATGCAAAAAAATGCATCACCATCAATGTGCATAATCATGTAATTATTGTAGTGAACGTTTGTTTACTTTGCAAGAAGAGAAGACCGTGGCTTTTTCAGGATCGTGCCCGACCCGGCGGGCAGAAGGCCCGCCGGGTCGGGCGCAGACGCTACCGGGGCGCTGTCACCGTGATCTCGCCGGTGGCAGAGTTGTACAGACTTGTGGTGTACCCCAAGTACACGAGCGTAGCACACCTGGCGTAGACATCGTTGTAGGTTCCCCCAGTAACCTTGAAGGTTTGAGTGGTTCCGCGGCTCATTGCCTGAGCAGTGTCAACGAAGTCGTCAATCGAAACACTAACGGTGGCCATGGCATACTCCTCTGTAGCGCTGCGCGAACCTACATTATATCAGTTTCACCCTATAGCACCTAAGTGAAATTGCACCGAAGCAGTGTCTTTTTTAATCTGTTCCTGAAGCTTTTCTAACGAATCAAAATTCATAACCGGTTCGAAACTTTACA
>LMZU01000001.1 GCA_001567245.1 Microgenomates bacterium OLB23 | reverse complement strand
CTTCATAAAAAGAACGAAAAAAGCACCGAAGAGTCTGCCGTGCTCATAGAGCCAGAACTCTACAACATACCCGACGCTACCAGCTCAGCCAGTTTGGTTATTGAAGGGCGTGCTACAGATAAGACGGTAATAGAAGTATACATAAACGAAGACAAAGCCGAAGAAACTATCGCAGATGACGGCGAGTTTTCACTCAACATTACACTTGCCCCCGGCGAAAACTCGCTCTACATACGATCTTTTGATGAAAAAAAAAGTTAACTCAAAAGACTCCCAAGTTTATAAAGTTATATATGTTAACAAGGACCCCGAGCTTGCAATAACTAGCCCTGCTGACGGCTCAGAGGTAGACAGAGAAGAAACTACTATTAGTGGCACCGTCTCTGAAAATACAACAATAAAAGTAAATGGACTTCCGACAATTGTTACTGCATCTGGTACATTTAATCGTACAGTTCAACTCATTGAAGGTGAAAACACAGTTACCATTGTAGCCACAGATGTAGCCGGAAACACAGTTGAGAAACAGTTAAGAATTAAGTATCGTAAGGACTAGTTTTTGTGTTGTAGCAAATACAGCTTGGATCGAACAAGAAAAGAGTGAAACGACATCATAAAACTATAAATAAATCCCCTTTCTCTATCTTTATAGCCCATAAGCGCAAAAAAAGAAAAAGCAAACTTTCCTAGTGGGTACACTAATATTTCTAGCACATTTGTAGGGTGCTTTTGAGCAAACAACTCTTCTGCTCTTAGCGATGAGTAGTAGTTAATTTTTTCTATAAATCCTGCAAGCGACTCGTGAGGTATATGTTGCAGAGGTTCTTGCAATGCACCTACGGGCATTTCGGCTTTGAACATTTCGTGCACCTTACCTTGCCATATTCCTGCGTTCTTTTTTACCAAACGTACAATGCCACTTGTCCTTGCCATGAGTACCTCACCGTACAGTACCGGTTTACCCCAAAAATAATCCTCTCTTTTTATGCGATATGCAGCATAAGAACCATTTTGTATGGTAGAAATAATTTCTTTTTTTTAACTTGTCCGATAGTACCTCATCTGTATCAACATACAATAGCCATTCATTTTTTGCCTGTTTGAGCGCCTTATTGCGCAGCGCACTAAAATCAAGGTGAGGCTCACCCTCGTTGCTCATAACAAGCACCTCATCACAAAAATTGAGTGCCTCTATGCATTGCTTTATTTTTTTTATTGTTCTTTTTTTGCAATTATTACCCCGGTAAGCATAGTACTATTGTAGATCAAAAACAGTGTGGTCGCACCTGGATTTGAACCAGGGACCTTTCGAATGTGAATCGAACGCTCTAACCAGCTGAGCTATGCGACCTGTCGTTCCATTATATCATGCTTGTTTTTTTTGGCTAAAGTACCGTAGAATATGAGGATGGAAGTGATTAAGAAACTGATTGAATTTGTCATGGAAATACTCGAAACGGTTACTTTTGTGGGCTCACTTTTTATTGTTATCTACCTCTTCTTTATGCAGCCACATCAAGTGCGAGGATCTTCTATGGACACAACCTTTCGCAACAACGAATATATTCTTACTAATAAACTTTCATACAGATTTGACACTCCAAAGCGAGGTGATGTTGTTGTATTTAAATCACCAGAAAACAAAGACATTGACTTTATTAAACGCATCATTGGCCTACCGGGAGATAAAGTTATGGTTCGTGATGGACAGGTATACCTTAACGGATCACCACTCATTGAAAAATATGTTCTTGGCACAACACAAGTTCACGAAGGTGGCTTTTTGAAAGAAGGACAAGCTGTAACAGTCCCTCTTGGGCATTTGTTTGTTATGGGAGACAACAGACCACGCTCATCAGATTCACGTACGTTTGGGCCTGTACCTCAACAAGATATTATCGGCAAGGTATTTTTTCGTTACTTTCCCTCTGACAGGGTAGGAACAATAAAAAACCCCAATCAAACTTCTGATAATTTTTGGAGAAACTCTGTAGTTTGGAGTTGATTACCCTTTAACTCAATAAAAACCTTCGTTTTTATTCGTGTTTGTACAACTTTTTACATTGGCATGAGGGTTTATGTGTTTTATTTTTTGTTCTATGGCACGAATGGCACTGCTATGTACTGGCTCACCTTCAGATACAGTGCCATGCAGAATATTTCGCACAGCCTCATCTAACTCTAATGCAGACATTCCATGCGTCAATATGTTTTCATATAAAGTAACAATCTGTTCTTTGTCTTTAACGCGGGCCAATATGAACAAATGGGTAAGCGATATGGTATTGGTATAGTAACCATCCAATACAAGTTCGGGGAGTCTAAGTAGTCGTATGTAGCTACTAACATACGCTGGTGAGACTTCTAGCTCTTTTGCAATATAGCTATAGGCAATATCGTGTGTATCATGAAGCTCCTTAAGGGCGTGCGCTTTTTTAATGGGATCATGCTCATCTCGAAGATGAAGTAAAATTTGTGCCAACTTGAGACTATCCATGCACCAATTATACAGTGCAGATGATTAGGATTTTAAAGGGAGTATTGAAACGAATTTTTTCCCGAGACGGGTAAAAAAAGCCACAGTGCCTTCTATACGTGCATGAATGGTGAAGTCTTTGCTAATATATGCACCTGGACCAGGTCTAAAGGTCATACCTCTTTGACGAATTATTACATTTCCTGGAGTAGCCTTTTGACCACCATAAAGCTTAACACCAAGGCGCTTTGCAATAGAATCTCGATTTCCTTTCGCAGCTTTTTGTGATTTTGTATGTGCCATATTAAATTGTAGTTATTTTTACTCTAGAAAGAGCTGCTCTAAATCCTCTTACTTTTCGTGATCGAACTTTTGATTTAAAACGAGCAACTCTAATTTTGTCGCCCTTTACATTTTCAAGAACCTTTCCTTTAACTTTTGAGGTTAAAAAGGGTTTGCCAAGTGTAATATCGTTCTTTTCATCATCGCCTTCTGCAAGAGTTTCAAACTCTACATCGGCATCTTGAGCAACATTAAGATTGTCTACGGTAATCTCGTCGTCCTTCCTTACGACATATTGCTTCCCACCGGTCTGAATGACTGCAAATTTCATAGAAAGTAATTATAAGGTATGCAGTGCAAATTAACAAGTCATAGTGCAGATGCAATACCCAAGAGCATCATTGTTGATAAAAGTGATGAGCCACCGTAAGAAATAAACGGTAGTGCAATACCCGTGACAGGCATTAAGCGAGGTTCATACCAATGTTAACAACCGCCTCTACAAAAAGCATGCCAATTGTACCTACCAGAAACAAAAACTTAAAACCATTATGTTTGGATTCAAACATTTTCTTTATAAGCCGATAAAAGAGCAACATGTAAATGAGTATTAAAAACATGCCACCTACAAAACCGAATTGCTCAATAAATGCAGCAAAAGCAAAATCTGTATGGAATTCGGGAAGGAATCGATATTGAGATTGGAGCCCAAGCCCAAGACCCTTTCCAAGTAATCCACCCGACCCGATCGCAATAATTGCCTGGGTTATATTGTATGTAATACCCCTCGGATCGAGATCTGGATTAAGAAAACCTAAAATACGAGCTTGTTGGTAAGGTCTTAAAAAGTGCCAAAAGACTGGCATAATTGCAGCAATTGCAAGACCAATGTACACCGCCAGCCTTGATGAAAACCCAGAAAAGTAAAACATAAGGGCGAATGTGGCTACATATACTATTGCAGTTCCTAAATCGGGTTGAACAAAAATTAGAAATGACGGTACTATCATCATAGCAATCACCGAAAACACTTTTATTCGAGAAAACCTATTAGATGCACTAAGCGCAGCGGCTATGCATAAGATAAAAAATGGTTTAAAAAACTCACTTGTTTGCAACTGAAAAAAGCCAAGATCAATCCATCTATGAGAGCCTCGAATACTTGGCGTAAACATTGTCACAACAAGTAATGCTGTAAAAAATAAGAAGATTATTTTGTAATTATGTTCTAAAAGCTCTACTTTAATGCGTGAGAAAAGTATAAACAGTACTATGCCCGCAAGTTGAAATACCAATGTGGTAGCAACTAAATCTGGTCTTAAACCCAGCAAATTAAAAATGCCAAAAACATTAAGAAGAATTACTGCAAGTACATACCATACATCGTAGCGCATTGTCATACTTTCTCAATAATGAGTTTTTCACCAATGGTGATACTACTAGCCGAAAGCTTTTTTTTAAGATACTCCTCTGCGTCATGTGGGTATTCTGGAGCAACAATAGTTATTAAATCGCCTTGCTGCAGCCCTAAGCGCTTTCTTTCTTGTTGTACCAATCGTACAAACTGACGAATATCGCGTTCACGTGTAATCTCTTCTGTTTCTGTTATGTCATATTCGGTTGTAAAATCTGAACCGCTTTTTTTAAAGGTAAGCTCACCTAATATGTTTAGCTCTGCCTTCACTACCTCTTTGTGAGCATCAAAGTCTGATGGTTCAAAAGAAGTAGATGTTGGGATTGTGGTAATACCAGATATTACTGGCCTCTGCACGCTTAAATTCAACTCTTTTCGTGCACGATGGCCTGATTCTACTACTTGTCGAACTATAACTTCCTTTTCTAAGATTTTGGAGTTTGTTTGTTGTGGCGTAGGCCAGTTTATTAAATGCACAGACTCCTCACCCGTAAGATGTTTATATAGTATGTCTGCTATGAATGGGGCCAATGGAGCAGCCACTGTAACTGCAGTAGTAAGAATTGAGTAAAGACTAGAATAAAACGCAAGTTTGTCGTTGTGATCATTAGAACTTACCCCCACTCTATCTCTCGAGCGACGAATATACCATTTTGAGATATCATCGATGTAGTTTATCAATAAGTCAACGGCTTTAACAGTGTTGTAGGCTTCTAAGGCTTGTGTTACTTCAAACACCAATTGTTTTGTTAGCTCTTGAGCCCACACATCAAGAACGTGGGTATATGGTTTTTTAAACTGCAGATCGGCAGCAGAGATTGCATCTACCTCACTATATACGTCAAAAAACTTGACTATGTTCCACAGTGGAATATGAAATGTTTTTATTTGATTACGGTACTCATCTTCTGAAATAATAATGTCTTCTCCACGCATAACCGGACTACCCATAAGATAAAGTCTTAACGCATCACCGCCAAATTTTGTAATCATCATTTTTGGATCTGGGTAATTGCCAAAATTTTTGCTCATTTTACGCCCATCTGTGCCCAAGATTACACCGGTTACAGCCACATTCTTAAACGCATTGGTATCGTATAGTGCAGTTGCAATTACATGCAACACATAAAACCATGCGCGAATTTGGCCTGTGTATTCAACAATAAAATCTGGCGGAAAGAAATCTTCAAGTTTAAAAGAAGTGTTGAATGGAAAGTGACGTTCGGCAAGCGATGCAGAACCCGCTTCGATCCAACTATCTAGCACCTCAGGCACTCGGCGAGCTTGCGCACCACATTGTGCACAACGTACTATGACATTATCAATATCGGGGCGGTGCAGCTCTTCTATTTTTTGCCCCGAGGCTGCTTCTAGCTCTGCAATAGAACCTGGTACAAAGCGCTCGCCGCATTCGCACTCCCATACCGGCACCGGCGAGCCCCAATATCTGCTGCGAGATATACACCAATCGGGCGCTGCCTCCATGCTCTTTAAAAAGCGCCCATTTTTAAAATGTGCAGGAAACCAATTAACTGCTTCATTGTTTTTAAAAAGCTTTGGCTTGAGCTGTTGAATATCTACATACCACGCATCTTGTGGCGCATAATACAACTGTGTTCCGCAGCGCCAGCAATGTGGCATAGAGTGTATATACTCCTCTTCTTTTAATATGAGTCCTCTTGCTCTCAAGTCATCATTAACTGCTTTGTTCGCCTTTAAATAATACATGCCACCGAACAAAGGCACATCTTTTTTAATATGCCCCTCTTCATCAACATGAAGTACCGCAAAAATGTTATTCTCCTTCATCACTTTCAAATCTTCTTCACCATAGGCAGCAAGGGTTACAATTCCTGTTCCTTCATCGGCCGTCACAAAATCACCTCCAACTACTATCCATGCTCTGTTATCTTTATGTTTTTCTACATCAGACTTATAAAAATCGTAATGTGGCTCAAAGCTTTTGCCTATCAAATCTTTTCCTTTAATAGTTTCCTTTGCAACATATTGGGTACCATCAAGTACTGCAAGAGTTGTTTTTGCAAGAATATAATACTCTTTACCTACCTCGTCATTTGAAGATACTTGAACTTTAATGTATTCAAGTTCTGGATTAACAGCTAGAGCAGGTGTTGCTATCTTGTTCCATGGAGTAGTAGACCAAGCTAGTAGATAGGTGTCATCTTGACCCGCAAGTTTATATTTATATGTGGTTCCTAAATCTTTAACATCTTTGTAGTTATCTGCATCCATTGCGACCTCAAAATTAGATATTGGTGTGGAACAGTGCGGACAATACAGCGAAACACGCATGCCCTTATATATATATTTTTTGTCATACATTTGCTTAAAAATCCACATGACTGTTTCCATGTAGTCATTATCCATTGTTTTGTACGCATGTTGGAAATCTACCCAACGACCCACATGATCTACATACCACTCCCATTCACCCGACACATCTTTTACATACAATTTACATTCGTCTATAAACTTTTTTATCCCTATTGCTTCTTCAATATCTTTTTTACGAGTAATGCCCAGTTTATTTTCTACTTTATTCTCTGCTGGTAAGCCGTGACAGTCCCAACCCCACACGCGGCGCACTCTATACCCTTTCATTGTCCAGAAACGTGGAAATACATCTTTAGGTATACTTGAAAGTAAACTACCATAATGAGGAAGGCCAGTTATAAAGGGAGGACCATCTAGAAACGTCCAGGTTTTTTTCTTCTGGGCGGCTGTTAATGGATTTTTCAAACACCTTATTTTTTTTCCAGTATTCAAGAATTTCTTCTTCAAGCCGCGGAAAGTCTGGTTGTGATGGAAGCTGTGCCATGTGGAGTATTATAACTCAAACTCTAGCAGTAGCGGAAGATGATCTGATACATCTTCATTAGTTGAATATGCTTTGATAATCTTAATATCTTTAGTAGCAAATATAAAATCTACAACTGACTGGTCAAAGGTTCCCCCAGATTTGTGTCGCATATTAAATGAAGTTTTCAATTTGCCTTTGAATACATTAACCAACTGTTCCTCAAGACGGCCAATGCCTTGAGATTGCTGATCGATGTTTAAATCTCCCGATAACAGCAAAGGGGTTTTGCCGCGTGTTTCTTTTAGTAAACAATCGATCATAATATCTCTATCTGCATTGTCCTTGTCATCTGTTCCCCACACACCATGCGTGGTGGCAACGTATAAAGGCTTGTTGGGTGTGTTTATATGAGCGGTAAGCAGTCCTTTGGGCATAATGTCCCACCTGTCCATTGTTTCCCACACAAATGTTTGATATTCGTGAATATAGTTAATGTAAGAATAGCTTTTAATTGGGAACTTTGAAAGTATTGCAACACCCATATCTACTAGATTCTCATTGTCATAATGGGTTTTATCACTAAATCCTGTTTCTGGCACAAAAACTGAATGCATTAGACCTGTCGCCTGCTTTAGGTTGTGCAAAAAATCTAATGCAGGGTGCGCAGTATATGGACTAACTGCTCGAGGCATAATTACCTCTTGTAGTGCAACAAAGTCTGGTTGCTCGTTTTTAATAAAAGGTATAAGTTTTTCATGAAGCTTTCCACCGAACCACACATTCGACTGTATATACTTATACATAGTTTAGCGCGATCTTCTACGAAGAAATGCAGGAACATCAAACTCTGACTCGTCTTCTGCAGCGGGTGCTTCGTCGACTTCATCGTCGTATAACGAAGGTAGAGGTTTGGGTTCATCTGGCTTAATATCTCTCTCATCAGATTCTTTGTCTGTAATTCTTCTTGCCATGTGCGGAAAGCGAATGTCGTTACCATCTATTCGTGTAGCTATAACTGTCACACGTACTTGATCGAGCATGTGTTCGTTTATAACTGCACCAAAAATAATGTCAGCATCTGGATCTACAGTTTGGGCTATAACACTTGCAGCCTCATCAACCTCTGACATGCTCAAATCTGGGCCTCCGACAATATTAAACAGCACCCCTTTTGCACCTTGAATAGAAGACTCAAGTAGCGGTGAAGCAATTGCCTGTTTTACTGCGTTAATGGTGCGATTCTCACCGCCAGCTGTGCCAATACCCATAAGAGCAGTACCTGCATCTTGCATAATGGATCTTACGTCAGCAAAATCAACATTTATAAGTCCTGGAGTTGTAATGAGTTCTGCTATGCCTTTAACTCCCTGGTGCAATATTGAATTTACTTTTTTAAATGCCTCAAGAACACTCACTTTTGAATCGATAATCTCTAGTACTTTTTGATTTGGAATAACAATTAAGGTGTCTACTTTGTCTTTTAAGTTGTCAATACCTTGGTTTGCCGACACCTTGCGACGCGCACCCTCAAACGAAAATGGTCGTGTTACAACCGCAACCGTGAGTGCCCCTACTTCTTTGCTAATTTCTGCAATAACGGGCGCTGCTCCTGTACCGGTGCCGCCTCCCTCTCCCGCTGCAATAAATACCATATCTGCACCTTCAAGTTGCTCCTTAATTTTTTCACGAGACTCTTCTGCGGCCTGTCGGCCTACATCTGGATCGCCACCTGAACCCAGTCCTTTGGTAAGGTTTTCTCCAATTTGGATTTTAATATCTGCATTATGACTAAGAAGTGCCTGCGCATCTGTATTAAGAGCAATAAACTCAACACCCACAATATCGTCTTCTGCAATCATTGTTGAAAGCGCATTACCACCGCCGCCGCCAACTCCGAGGACTTTAATTTTGGCCGGTTGCCCAGCTCGAGGTTTAACCAACATAGTTCAGCTTATCCATTAAGGAATAAAAGATTTAAAAAGGCTTCGAACCTTTTTAACTGATCCTTGTACGGATAAATTCCTGAATATTTTATCAAAATCTTTCAAATTAAGCTGCTGTTCTTCAAAATCCATATCTTTGCCATAAAGTAGTAGGCCAACAACACTAGAAAATTGTGGATATGTTACCTCATCTATAAGCCCGGTTATGTGCTTGGGGTGAGCGATACGAGCCGGTAGCCCAACCACCCTTTTTGCTCCTTCTAGTGCACTCACAGTAAGCGCGCCGCCCCCGGCAAGCACAATGCCCGATGGAATACGCGGTATAAGATCGTTGCTGTCAAGCTCTTTAAATACACTTTCATATATTTCTTCTAGACGTGGTTGAATAATTCCATCTACAACAGTTTTATAAGAAACTGACTTAATGTCATCTGCAAGCTGTAAGCGAGTTAGGTCTATATCATCGCTTTTTTTATCTTTATCTGGCGTATGTTTGAGGTTGCTCAAGTGAAGTTTAATTTTTTCGGCAGAGTCAAGCGAAATGCGCAGACCTACAGCAATGTCGTTTGTTATATGACGCGCGCCAAACGATAGCGAAGTAGAGTGCGATAGCGCGCCTTCTATGTATACAGCAATATCAATTTTGCCTCCACCAATATCTACCAAAGCAACGCCCAACTCTTTCTCTGTTTCTGATAACGATGATAATGACGATGCTAGGCCAGAAAACACATAGCCTTGTATTTCTATTCCTAGGTCAGACAAACACCGCTCCATGTTGCGAAGATTGGTAACACTTGCTGTCACAATATGGGTGTTAACTTCAAGACGCACACCACTCATACCAAGCGGATTTTTAATGCCCGACTGGCCATCTACTATGTATTCTCTGGGTGCTACTTCTATTATTTCACGGGTCGACGATAAAGAAATTGCTTTTGCTGCCTCTATAACACGGGTAAGATCACCATCTGAAATTTCAACTTCGGGATGGGATACCGCTACTACACCCTGCGAATTTAATGATTCTATATGCGGCCCACCTACAGAAACATAGGCTTTTTGTATTTTGGTACCCGCCATGCGCTCGCATTGTTCTACAGCCTGCTCTACAACCGATGTTACCTGTTGAATATCAACTATTTGTCCTTTTTTTACTCCTCTTGAAGGTACACTCGAGAATCCGAGCACTCTTGGCATTGGCTCATCCTCAGAAATCTTCGCCACAATACATGCAACTTTCGAACTGCCCACGTCTATTCCGCATAGTGTTTTGTCTGCCATATTATTGTACGTATACTACTATTGGCTTATCGAATCGTACATCGAGCCGCTTAAATTGTAACGCTTTTGTTTTAAACTGCTCCAGTACCACCTTTAGCTGCGCCACCTGTAGGCGCACGTCTTTTGTTGCCGATACCAATATTTCACGATCTTCCGAATTTAATACTATCATATTCTCATTCCGTATAGCAACACTGCTAATTGGTAGAGCAATCTTCTGTGCCTCTTCGATAAAAAAAAAAGACTCCCAATAACATCTGTCATTTCAATGTTGTCGCCAACACTAAAACTACGGGCGTATAACGGTTGATAGTGGGTTATTGTGGTAGCATTAGGTTTAGATTGCTCTTTATGCTTTGATAAAATTCTTCCCTCTTTTGAAAGACTCATGTAACCGTCTTGAAGGGTAATATCTGCTAGGGGAGCTGCTGTGCTCACATAAATCTCTAAAGTCTGTGGGTACTTAATAGTAACCCTTGCTTTTTGCAATGTAGGGTTTTGAGAAAGAATATCGTTGGCAACTTGCTCTTCGTTTAGTAAAAAAAGTGATTTATTGTTAAGTGTATGTAAACCGTTAATATTATCGGCACCCTCTATAGTTATGTTTTTTACTCTTAACAACAAAAGGGCGGCTACAAGTAATAAAGCAGCCACAACAAACATGGCTATGACACCTACTCTGCGCATGTTTCAATTATATCAGCGATTGCATGCGCAGCATTGAGCATAAGATCTTTGGGTAATTTTTTTAAAATTCTTTTCGTGCACATGCCTATGTGTATATACTTTATGAATTGTTGCCAAGAGCGTGGCACTAGCATCGTGCTGGTCAAATAGCTTTCCTAAGCCATGTGATATAAAAAAACGAGCATGATGCTGCTGCTCGTTGCCTCCAGACCATGGCAATGGCACAAGAACAGCAGGTTTGCCAAGAACCATCAACTCCCACAATGTGTTTGCTCCAGAACGAGCAACAACTACTGCGCTCGAACGATAAGCCCAGGCCATTTCGTCAACAGATATATTTTTAACTGGGTAGTAAAAAATCTGATGCGTACCGTGATAAACGACTAAAATCTTCAAACTGAGAAACATTGCCAGTTTGGTGCAGTATGGTAAATTTTCTTGTTAAATCTGGCAAAATCTTTTCTATATGCACGTTTAATGCATGAGATCCTAAAACTGCCTCCTGTAATAAACAAAAGAGGTTTGACAAGTTTATGTTTAATAACGGCAGTACCTTTATTGTTGAGTTCGTCACGTACGGGATTTCCTGTTAATACTGTTTTATGACGTGGAAACTGTTTAACTGTAGCCGGAAAAGACACCAATACTTTATCTGCAATGAGTGCGATTACTTTATTGGCAAGTCCAGGTTTTATAGTTTGCTCATGTGTAACAACACGAATACCAAGAAACCATGCAACAATGCTCACCGGAAGGGCTATATAACCGCCAAAAGATAATATAACATGCGGTCTTATTTTGTTGAGCAAAACTAGGCTCATAAAAAAACCGTAGAAAATAGAAAAAAAATCATATATCCAATAAATACTCACCGTACGTGATAGTCTGCCAGTTGTAAGATGAGTAAACGCAATGCCTATACGGTTTATCTCTTGATACTCAAAAGATACGTCTTTTTTAGCTCGATCGGTATACTTTCTACCAAGAAAGAATAACTTTGTGTAACCCCTTCTTTGTAGTTCTTGAATTACGGCATACGCAGGAGTTACGTGACCCCCCGTTATCATAATGCGCATAGTTTTTTTTGTATGTTTCATCTTCGTGCAATACTTATAACTATGCCCATTAGCGAAAACAATATCAAGAGACTAGATCCCCCGTATGAAATAAATGGCAAGGGTACCCCTGTAAGCGGAACCAAACTTACCATCGCAGCAAGGTTAACTATCATCTGCCATGCAAGCAGGCACCAAATAGAGCCAGCAAGCAACTTTCCAAAACGATCTTTGGCGTTAATGATAACTTTGAATATTAAAAACAGCAAAAAACCATAGAGGAAAATAAGAAGCAACGATCCAAGGAATCCTATTTCTTCTCCAATAATTGCAAAAATTGAGTCTGTGTGGGCCTCTGGCAGATACTGATATTTTTGGCGAGAACTTGATAAGCCTCTCCCCAATAACCCTCCAGACGCGAGTGAGATTGTTATTTGACGAATATGGTACCCAATGCCTCCCGGATCAACCTCCGGATTTAGATATGCTGTTAAACGCTTAAGTCTGTACGGAGAGGTGAAAATAAGCAAAAGTGCTGCACCAAATGCAAAGGGAGAAAACAACATAAGATGTAATAAATTCTCCCCAGAGAAAAAATATATCGATACAAACAGTAAGAAAATAATGACAGATGTACCTAAGTCTGGCTGAATCATGATGAGCCCAATAATAAAACTCAAAAGCAATAAAAACGGGACAAACCTTTGACGCTCTTTATGCAAAAACCACGAAGAAAGATACAAAATAATTGCAAACTTTGCGAGCTCTGAAGGTTGAAATCCGATTGGGCCTAAATTAATCCATCTGCGAGCACCACCTACCGTTACGCCAACACCAGGTATAAGCACTAATACAAGTGAGATTATTGCAACAAGCAGCAACGGAAATGCAAGATAGTACAATTTTCGATAGTCAAAAAAGCTAAATACCCCCATAACAACAACTCCTAAAACAAACCACATAAGCTGTTGTTTAAAAAAAATAAAAGCTATCACCAAAATTTCTAAACGCAGATACCGATGACGCATCAAATATAAAAAAAAGGCCGATTGTTGTGAGAATTATTGGTAAGATTGCCAACAAGCCAACGCTTGTTGTTGCTCCTTTTAGTAAAGATGTATCATGTTTGTGCTGTATTTTTTTGCGCATATAGTTTTACTTCATTCATAAATGATGTTCCACGAGCCGGGAACCCTGTGTACATTAGATAGCTCGGAGCACCCGGGGACAAGAGACATACAGACCCTTGGGAAGCATGTGCAAACGCATATGCAACTGCCGCATGCATTGAGTCAGTATAATAAATTTGCGGTGAATAATTTTGATGTTGAGTTATAAGTTGTGTTATGTGTTCGTGAGTATTTGGAAACAATACAAGATGAGGAACGTTGCGATTTGCAAGCAAAGATACCACCTCACTAAAATCAAAACCCCTGTTTTGACCACCCAAAAGCAATACGCTCACATTGTTATAGGTTGATAGTGCATGCTGTGTAGCCATTGGATGATTTGCAGCAGAATCATTAATAAACAAAACACCTTCATATTCGCCTACATGCTGCAGTCTATGCGGTAACGCCTTGTATTCATCTAGAGTACGCTGCACAATTTCATTTGTAATGTGCAACTCTTGTGCAACCCCATATAGAGCCTGCACCGTATTGGGATTAATACTTGGGTGGTAAAAAAACTTGTGTGATGCATTTTCTAGTGGAACCTTTTTTGCTGCTGTTACATCCAAAAGCTCTTCAATATGCAGAATATGAGGGTTGTACAATAGTACATCCTCTTTTTTCGAATACTGGGCTATCATAAATTTAGCCTGTCTGTACTCTTCAAACGTCTTGTGATTGTGCAGCTCCTCATACACATTGAGCAATATTGCAATGTGAGGAGCATACATACAGTCTTCAAGCTGATAGCTTGAAAGCTCTAGTACTACATATGTGTATTGATCTACATCATTAATTAAAATGTTTAACATTGGTTCACCAATGTTACCCGCAAGACAAGCTTTCTTTCCACTCAAAAGCAGGAGGTTATATAAAAGCGTTGCTGTTGTGCTTTTACCCTTAGTGCCAGTTACACCAATTATAGTGTGTGGGCTTTGAGCAAAAAAAAATATTAGTCGCTGTAGTGTAAGTACCTTTTACTTTATCTAATCGAATTCCTGGAGACTTAATAATAAGTTCATATTCTGATTGTCTATCTAAATAGTGAGGATCTGTTTTTTCGTCTCCAATGCCAATTTCTGCATCTGGATGAAATTTTTTTAAGTATTCATGTGTAGCTTTGCCTTCTATGCCATAGCCAAGAATGTATATTTTTTTTGTATTGCTTGAGCTCTTTGAGTGTCATAGTATGTAGTCTCTAAACTTTGCGGGAATATGAGAACTGTTGCCAATTGAGAAAACCTGCTGGTTTATTGCATCAAGGTTTGTGCTCTTGTTGAGAATCTCTGCCGCGAACATATTCATAACCGGACTTTCATTATACTCGCCACGCTTGAATGCCCGATACATTGCCACAATGGTTTCTTCGGGCGTTCCCACACACTCAAATGGCTTTATGCGATGTAGTCCCAAAAGCTCTTTAAATACATCTATATGCTCTTGACGTGCATATAGGTTTTCACCAAAAATTTCAATCAACTGAGCCTTAGAAAGAAATGCTGACATAAGGATAAATACAAAATAGTTTTTGGGGAGGAGTAATCCCACTGCGTATTTATGTGAGACGTGCTCATTTTTAAAATGGTGATTACTGCTAGAAAACACGGCAAAATGCTCTGGGTATTCAATGAATTTTTTTACTACTGCAATCTCATAAAGATGACGCAGCATAGAAAAATAGGTGAGATTGGGTGAAATATATGTGTTTATATATTCACGAAACATATCTTCGGCTTCTTCTGATTTGCTCCATTGATGGTTAATGTCTTCACCAAGATAATGCACGTTACCATAACTACTGCTTCGTTCGCTTGATATTATGACGTATTTATGTGTATGTAGGATTGCTATGAGTACAGCTGCAAAAGTGTAGAACGTTGATATTGGCACATGTCCGTTATAAACCAATCCCTGTATGTTTAAATCAATAAGCTTATGATCAATTGTTCTTTCTATTGAGAGCATTTGCTTGTTCAAGTGTGTGGCCACGTTGTATTGCAGCGGTTTCGGATTTAGACAAAATAAGTCGTAATCTGTATTACTTGCCTTTACTACTTCTGTGGTGACAAGAGAATCTTTGCCACCTCCGTGCAAAATCAGCGCCTTTTCAGTAAAAGCCACGTCTAGTGGCTTAATAGCTACATCTTGGCCAAAAGGAAAGTTTACCAGGTTACGAAAATCTAAATTATTTTTGTAAAAAAACTCACCTAGTCCTTTGGTATATACCAGATTCCAAAATACTGCCTGACTTTGTGTCAAAGTATATGAAGGTGTTTCTATATGGTTTGGCAAAAAAGCCTTGTAGTAACTAATACCTACTATAATATGAAGTGCCTGAATTGTTTGCGCAAGGTCTTGTGCCGTGAGTTTGGTGGTACTGAGTGCATCACCTATATGCCATACTTCATCAAAGCGGGTTTCTTTGTTGTTGTTGATAACTTCGTAGCTAAAGCGTATATCACCCTTTTGAAGATCAACATAATACTCGCTAAATCTAAAAACATCTGCCTTATGAGGTGCATTCATAGTTATATTATACGTGGGCAGGTCATTTAAGGAAAGCAATCATAAGACCTACCATGGCAAAAAATACCGCAGCAAGCCATGCGCGCATGACTATTTTTGGTTCTTCCCACCCTCTGTATTGTAGCCATAGATGCAATGGAGCTGCGGGGAATACCTTTTTACCAAGGAATTTTTTAGACATTAGCTGAATAAAAGATGTGGTAATTTCCACAACAAATACCCCACCAATAATACCTAGTGCAAACACCTTGCCCAAGAGCAATCCGATAACTGCAAAAAGTTGCACCAAATGCAAGTGCACCTGTATCTCCTAGCATAATTCTGGCCGGGTATACATTAAAGTACAAATATGCAAGTAGCCCACCCACCCACACTGATATAAATATGAGTAAAGGTGTATCTAAAATTGACATTGATATTACCCAGAATGCAAAAAGGGCAATTAATAAAACGCCACACGAAAGCCCATCGAGCCCGTCAGATATGTTAACAGCATTAGAAAAGGCAACAATAACAAAGGCAGCAAAGGGAATGTACCACCACGACAAATGATATACACCAAAATAAGGTATGTTAATAATGCTAATTTTTAGCTCTGCAAAAATCCAATATGCAACAATAACTGAAAGAATTATTTCAATCAAAAGCTTATGGCGTAATTTTAATCCAAAAAAAGAAGAGTCTTGCCAGAGGAAGATTTTCTTTAGATCATCATATAATCCTAAAAATGAAAAAGACAAAAATGTAAAAAGAAGTATTTTTATTTCGGATACTATCGACTGATAGTTAGACACAATATTTCTACCTGTAGCAACCATGAACAATATAAACAATGTAAAGCATAAGAGTGTTGTAATAACAATTAAAATTCCGCCTCCAACGGGTGTGCCTGCTTTATGTTTATGAAATGAATCGAATATTGGAGTTTTTTGTTGAATGCATCTCTCGTTTCTTGTACGGCTCTCTGAAATTTTAGCCTGTAAAGCAAATCAATAAATGGAACAAACAGCAAGCTGTTTATAAAAGAACGAAATAAAGAATCCAAATAAATAAAAATGCCATTTTTTTTTATTAGTAGTTAATGACTACAATGATTTTTTGGAACAAAAAATCATTGTAAAAATATGGTTGCACCAATTGCAAAGGTGAG
Organism: Microgenomates bacterium OLB23; assembly: GCA_001567245.1. Classification (GTDB taxonomy): domain Bacteria; phylum Patescibacteriota; class Microgenomatia; order UBA1406; family HO2-37-13b; genus OLB23. The sequence continues at coordinate 67,707 of LMZU01000001.1, read as the reverse complement.
CATTGCAGCCGCAGACACATCTTTAGCAATTTTAATTTCTTCTCGCCACTCTCTAGTGATGGCATCTGTTGTTGCTTCTAGCCCCGTGTTGAGAGTTTCTATAACCAAACCCATGGTAATGAGCATAAGGATAACTATCCACTCTATATAACTAATAGCTAAAGTAAACCCCAATATAATAGCTACGGATGACAATAAAAGATGCACTCTATAGTTTGGCTGGGTACGAATAGACCACAGCAACCCATCATATGCGTGTTTAATAGATATGGTGTGCTTGTGGAATGGTATTTTCATACTTCTATTGTATAACGGAGAGAAGAACTTTTGCCAGTTTGTCTGGATCGTGTCTTTGTAAACTGCGCACTATTACATCTGCCATAGATTTTTTAAAAGCCGCGTCTGCCGCGACATCAGCCTCTATAACCTTAATTGCATGCGCATCAAAATGCTTTAAATTGTTTTCTACTTCTTGTTCTCCATATTCTTCGTAATATTTTTCTACTTCATGCGCAATTTTCTTGTTGTTTATTATAACCACATCAATGGCTCTTCCAAGATACTTTTCTAGGTCTATTACGTGATCGCTCGCAGAATAATTTGGAGTTTGTCCTCTCTTAGTCATCAAATTCATGTTTAAAATAATCTTTGCATTAGTAGAGACAAACGCATCTTTTATGCCATCTACCAACAGGTTGGGTATTATGCTTGTATACATGTCGCCTGGTCCCATAATAATGTAGTCTGCAGAGGTAATAGCATTGAGGGCATTCGGATTGGGTTTTGCTGCAGGTTTGAGAAAGGCCTTTTTTATTCGATCTTCTTTATAAAATGCTGAATCAATAAGATCTTCTGTCATGAGGGTTTCTCCATCTTCGTATTCAGCACACAGGTGAACTCTGTCAAATGTAACTGGTATAACCTTTCCTTTAGTTTGCAAAATATATGATGCAGTATCTATTACCTGTTGATAGTCTGGTGCTGTAATTTGCTCAAGAGCAGTAAGAAAAATATTGCCAAAATTGTGACCCTTAAAGTCTCCCTTTTCAAAGCGATACAAAAAAGTTTTCGTCCAAAGCTCAGATGCTTCTGAAAGGGCAACAAGGCATTGGCGTACATCGCCAGGCGGGAGCACACCATATTGGTCACGCAGCTTACCGGTACTACCTCCACTGTCCATGCTAGTTACTACAGCAGAAAGGTTAAAATCGTACTTCTTTAACCCAGACAGCACCACAAAGGTGCCGGTTCCACCACCAACAACCGTAATATTCTTCATACGCTCTATATTTTACACCACTACATCACCAAATAGCACTCATGACACAAAGTAACCCTGGGTAAATAAGGCAAAAAGAAGGCACTGTAGAAGGAAGAAAGCAATTCCGCAAAAAACTCTTATCTGTGGAGTAGCCCTATATAACAAGAAAAACGTAGAGAGAGCAAACAAAGAATACCTTGGTATAGACGAAAATGTTCCTGTTAATGTGGGCAAAAGTAGGTTTGCAAATGAAAAAAGGGCTATTCCAAGTTCAAAAGTATGTGTTCTCTTGATTGATTGCCTAACATGCAACAACACAGCAACAAATACTCCCACAAAAAAGATGAACTCTGTTACTGCAATAAAGTACTGGTAGTTGGGTTGTGCGGTAAAAAAGATCTTTATGTACCTCACTATTACTTGTGGTAACAATATAATTTCACTTGTGCGCTGCGCACCAAATGAGGATTGTGCATGTAAAAAAATATAGTGCATCTCCAGTTTGTGACATGCAAATACAACATATACAAAAAGAAGGCCAATACTTGGCACATATATAAGCAGCTTCTTAGAAAAAATGTGTATAAAGTTTGCTAAAAAAACTTTTTTCACGCTGATAAAAAGTAAAGAAAAGTGGAATTATTAAAAAAAACTCCTTGAATGCGGGTAAGTGAAGCAAGGATAAGAGTGATAATAAGCGGAATAGTATATTTTTTGTACATAAACAACAATGATGCACTCACAAGCAATAAGAATAGAGCCTCTGTATAAACTGCCGAAAAATAAAACGACGTGGGGTACAGCAAGAGTAGTGCAATAAACCTGTGTGGGTGCTTAAACCGAAACACCGATTGCAAAAGTGAGCTCATTATTAGCAGCGCGGCTAACAAAAAGACCTGGCTCAAAATAACGCCAACAATAAGCATATCTAAGCCAGATGCTTTGTGAACAGCATTAATAAGTAATGGCCAAAGCGGAAAGAACGCACGCTCTATGCCATGGTACCCCTCGCGTGCAATTCTTAAATAGTGCTCACCATCGAAGTTTGCCCACATGCCTACATAATGAGGTGTCAGTTTTGTTTCAAATACACTTGCATAGGTAAACTGTGAAGAGAAAGGAAGTATAACTCGAGCTATTGCAGCTACAGCTAAAAGAACGGCATACCTTATGGCTACATATCTTTTGAGCATACGTCTCCAGGTTGTACACACGAACCACTACTTAACATTACTCCTGGCATAGTTGAACTGTTTACACCCAGTTGAATATCGCGTCCTGCTATAAGACCAAGTTTATTGCGCTGCGTTGAAATTTTCTCTCCTTTTATACGACATGTAACATCGCGTTTGTCAAATCGGTAGTTTGCTGTGACAGAGCCTGCAGCAAAATTCGCAGCCCCTTCTACAACAGAGTCTCCTATATATGCTCTATGTGTCCAAACGTTATCACCAATATACGAGCGGGTTACTTCTGAGTAACCGCCAATTACCGATTTTTCTCCAATCATGCTTTGGTTAATTAGTACAAAGTTGCCAACAATGGTATTCTTTCCAATATAGCAAGGGCCTACTATTTTAGAATGCTCATATACCTGAACGCCATCATCTATATATACGTCACCAATCACAACTGCCGTTGGATCTATGCGCACATTGCTCCCAATGTGCTGCTTCACTTCTTTAAGAAAAAACGATGTTGCATCTAAAATATGCCATGGATACTTGAGCGTAGCCCAATCACTTTTGTAAACAACATTCTTAAAATTCTTTGTAGAAAGATACTCTGTTAATGCCACCTCGTACAGATCATCATTATGTGATTGAGCACGCATCAATACGGCTATAAACTTTTGAGCATCGGCAATGTAATCTACAACCAATTTAAAATACTGCGAAGGCATGTTGTCTGCACCTGGCTTTTCATGCACCCCAGTTACACGAGAATCTTCGAGAAGCAGGTAGCCACCTGGAATATAGTCACGCACCGCAACTGAGACTAATAAACCATCAACGTTGTGCTCTTCTCTCTTCTTCAATAAATCTGTCAGTAACGGCTCGTGGTACAAATCGTTGCCATTTACTATTAGTACGCTCCCTTGTATATATGAAGCTGCAGATGCCACAGCAGCACCTTGACCATTTCCTTGCTGCAAAACAAATCGAGCGTTATGCGTTTTTGCATACAACTTTATGGCATGTTGGGTTTCTTCGTTGCCCACAACAATAAGATTGTCTGTATAACGTCCATAAAATTTCAATTGATACTCTATGAGAGGCTCTCCATTAAATACAAACAAATTTTTGTGTCCCAAGGGTTTAAAACGGGTACTATTACCACCCGATAATATTAAGATTGTGTCAATTTTTTGCGTTGTCATACTCTTTTTATTTGTGCACCAAGTGCTGCAAGCTGCACTTCAATTTTCTCATAACCTCTGTCAATATGCGACGCACCTAATATAACCGACTCCCCTTCTGCCGCGCACGCCGCAATTACAAGACTTGCCCCCGCACGAATATCGGTTGCGTGCAGGACACCATTATGCAGAGGAGAAGGGCCAGTAATGCGAATGGCTTGTTGCAAATTTGCTATCTCATCATCGCTGTGAATAGTGAACTGATATAGCTCTCTTGGATTGTCTACCTGGGGCTGGAAAAATTCAATATGGGCACCCAGCTTACGCAGCTCATCTACATATCCAAAACGATTTTCGAAGACAGTTTCATGAATAGTAGAAACCCCGTGCGCCTGGGTCATAAGAATAGCCCATGGCCCTTGAGTGTCGGTATTAAAACCGGGATGGGGCACTGTAGTAATATCGGTGCTTTTAAGAGGTCCTTTGTAATAAAAATGAAGAGCATCTTTTTCTGCATCAAACCCGCCACCTGCTTCTATAAGTTTTTCGGTAAAGTCTGTAATGTAGTGCGCATCTAAACCTTTAACTGTAATATCGCCCTTTGTCGCAACTGCAAATACACCAAATGCGGCAGCATTGAGTCGATCGGCCATTATGGTAAACGACTCAGCTGTTGGAGCAAGTTTATCTACTCCATCTACAATAATACTTGTACCTTGTCGACGTATACGAGCACCTGCATCGTTTAAAAAACGAATCATGTCATCTACTTCGGGTTCTTGTGCGGCATTATGAATGGTAGATTGGCCATTTGCTATTGCAGCAATCATAAGGCCCAACTCCGTACCTGTATGAGAAGGTTTTTCGAATGTATATTCAGCCCCTTGCAAGCGCGTATGTTTTAAAGTAGCTGTATAATAGCCTGTAGATGAATCGTACGAAATATGTACACCAAATGTTTCAAGTAATTTGACGTGTCTGTCTATTGGACGTGCGCCCAATCTGCATCCTCCTGGGTTCGGGATAATAGCCTTGCCAAAACGATACAAAAGTGGAGCAAACAACATAAAAGAAGTACGAATTTTTGAACCATGTAAAAGATCAACTTCATATGAATTAAGTGATTGGCTATCAACATATACATCATGATCATGAACAAACTCGGCTTTTGCACCAAGCTCTCTCATAAGATGAAGCTGCTCATCTATATCACTGAGGTGGGGAATATTCTTAAAAGTAATAGGAGAATCTAAAAGCAATGCTGCAACAATTACTTTAAGTGCAACATTCTTAGCACCGTCAAGCTGCACTTCACCACGTAAGGGCACTCCTCCTTTTATTACAAACGCATCTTCTGTACTCATAGGTTATATTATATAATGTCTACTTCTTGTTCAAGTTCAACTCCGTAGTGAGATTTTATTTTTTCTTTAACATTGTGCAACAACTCACGCACATCATTGGTAGTTGCAGAGCCATCGTTGAGTATAAAGTTTGCATGTACATCTGACACAAATGCACCACCAACTCTATATCCTTTCAAACCCGCATCATCAATCATCTTTCCTGCTGATTTACCGTTTACATTCTTAAAAAAACACCCAGATGTTGCCACACCATGAGGTTGCGTGGCGCGCCTGTATGCGAGTGACTTTTTTCCGGCTGCGACAAGATGCTCTGGGAGCTTCTTTTGCAGCTCGTACACCGCAGAAATAACTGTTTCTCTAGTGTCTTGTAGAATACTATAGTCATAACCGAAATTAAAATAATCTTTGTCGACTTGTTTAACCTGGCCGTCTGGCGAGATAACCTGAGCACTCACTAATGCATCACCTACATAATATGTTTTGTCTGGGTCTACCCACTTGGAGTTCATATATAGCGCACCACCAAGGGTACCTGGTAATCCAAGATGATGCTCAAATCCACTCCAGCCTAACTCTGCAGTCTCTTTTGCCAGACGGGTCATTGAATACCCAGAGGAAATATGCACACGAACTGTATCGCTTGTTTCAGACATAACACTTTTTATTGCACACATATTGCGTATAACCAAACCATTTATACCCTCGTCGCTAATAACCACATTAGATGCTCCCCCTAAAACGCGCACGGGTAGCGAAAGCGCGTGCGCAACTTGAATTGCTGCTATTAAGTCTTTCTCTTCATGTACTGTAATGTACAGTTCTGCAGGACCACCCATTTTAAAAGTAGAATACGGTGCAAGTACAACAGCTTCTTGAATTTCAATATGCGGTAAAAGCTGTTGTAGTGAATGTTTAGTGCTATTCATATTCATGTTTTGTAATTAGGCTGGCAAGTTGAGGGTGTATAGTGTATACATCTCCAGCTCCCATTGTAATGATAACCAATTTACTTAAATCCTGAGCCGACAAATCCTGCAGAATTTCATTTGCAGAGTGCATTGTACCTATATTACTCATGGCCTCTGGAGAGTTTTTTTCACGTTCAGAAGTAAAAAACGCTCATTACATATGCTTTGTCAGCAAGCTGCAGAGCACGCTCAAAATCTGCTGCATACGCATTGGTTCTACTCACAGTATGCGGCTGAAAAATAACAACAATGCGGTGGTGAGGAAATTTATTGCGTGTGGCGCTCACCACCGCAGCGATTTCTTTTGGATGATGAGCATAATCATCGTATACATACGTCGAATTATGTTGGGTCTTAAGCTCAAACCTTCGTGCCGATCCATAAAACTGTGCAAGTCCAACACGAGCAACTTCTGGCTGCAAATCGGCTAACTGGCTAGTAAGCAGGGCACCTGCCGCATTAAGAACATTGTGCATGCCTCCAACTTGAAGGGTATATTCACCCATATCGTTACCTTTAAATACGGCTTTAAATTGGGTTACTTTTTCATCGTCTACCACATCTTGCACTACAAGATCTGCGCTTTTAGATAGACCATATGAAAACACATGATCATGAGCTAACTCACTCACTACTTTAGACATGCCAGGATCGTCGGCGCAATACACCACTTTTCCACCTTGAGAAATTGAGTTTCGCATAAAAGCAATAAATGCATTTTGAACTTCTGCCAATGACGCATAAATATCGGGGTGATCGTAGTCTATGTTTGTGCAATAAATTATGTCAGGATGTTGAAAGTTAAAACGAGGGGTTTTATCTGTAAATGGATTGTTTGCATATTCATCGGCCTCAACAATTATATATTCATCGCCGCTATACGCACCACCGTCTAAGCCAGAAAATGTGGGAACACCAATGTGGTGTGCACCCTTTAAATGAGATTGAGCAAAAATTGTAGCCAACATAGATGATGAGGTTGTTTTTCCATGAGTGCCACACACAGAAATTTTTAGTTTAAAGTGATTCATAACAGCGCCCAAAGCCTCTGCATGGGTTTTGTGAGAAATATGTTGCTTAAGCAGCTCATTAAACTCTACATTTTGTGTATGAGCATGAGCACCACTTACCACAATTTCATCAAAATGTTCGGCAATATGTGAAGCATCAAACCCATCGTGTACCTTAATGCCATATTTCTGCAAAACCGTATCAGTAATAAACTCATGCTGCACATCAGAACCAGACACTGTGTTGCCCATACGGTGGTATAAAAGTGCCAATGATGTCATTCCAACACCCTTAATACCTAACATGTAAATGTTCTTGCTGTTCATAGCACACAATTTTTTATGTAACTTATGTTGCGACCTGTATTGCCTTTATTATACGAATAAAACACATCGTTTCTGCAGGCGGTACAGTCTAGGCAATATTCTATATTCTCAACACAAACTCCAGCTTCTCTTAACATTTGGTAGTTAACTAGAGCTAAATTAAGCATTGTTTTATCATTATTTTTTACAAAAATGTCACCATAGTTGGCAAACTCTTTTTGAAATAAATTCTTTCTTTCACCATATATCTCGTAACAGCAAGCTCCAATACTAGGGCCTATAGCTACATGCATAGATTCTGGGGTACTACCGTGAGCATTAAAATATTGTAGCATTTTGTGTGGCATTCTTAGCAAAGTACCCCTCCAACCCTGATGTGATACACCAATAAGGCCATGTACTGAATCGTAGTAAAGTATAGGTACACAATCTGCGGTTAATACGCATAAAGATGTATTCTTTTGTGAGGTCATTACGCCGTCTACATGGCCAACTTGAGATTTTTTTTGAATAAAGGCAATGCTGTCGCCATGTGTCTGCTGCATATATACCTTACTTGTACCAAGCAGGCCATCGTCAAACATTTTTGTGCCAAATGCAGCATCTACAGTCTTAGGAAATATTGTTGGCTTAATCTGTGCACCAGAATATATCATTGCTTTAATATCAGTGCCTTACGCACCGCTCTGTACTCGTCCCATGAGTATTCTTTCTTGCCCCTAGCAAGACTCTGCTCGTGTCCCTTACCTGTAAGCACAATAACGTCATGTTTTTTTGCAATACTAACAGCAAAAGAAATTGCTTCTTGTCGTCTTTCTTTAAGCACATATTGCTTGATCTCGGGAATTTTTGTCTTTGCTTTGGTAAAGCCTTGTTCATTTAGCCCTTTAATAATGGCCCCCGCAATAGATTGAAACTTTTCGGTTCTATAATCTTCTTCTGTAATAACAACAATATCTGCAAACTCACCACTTGCTCTACCCATATCGGGACGTTTTTCTGCATCTCGCAGGCCCGCCGATCCAAACACGTGGATTACCCTTCCTTTTGTTTTGCTTAGCTCGCCAAGGAGCTTTCTAATTGAGTTTGGTGTATGAGCAAAATCAATAAATATCTTGAAATCTTGATCGTATACGCAGTCCAGTCTACCCTTTGGTAGGGTAAAAGTGCGTACACCTTTTAATATTTCCGACTGGGTAAGGCCAATTTCTCGGCAACACGCAATTGCAGCCATTATATTTTCATGATTAAAATCTTCTGAGAGTGTTGTTTTAATTTTGTCAGACCACACATAGTTTGCATCATCGTGCAATGAATAAGTAACGAAGGGTTTTTTTTCGGCTAAGAGTATTTTGGCCACATCGTGAAAGGCTAGTGCATCTTTGTTCACTATGCGACTTTTTTGTGCCCATGAAAGCAATTTTACCTTTGTTTTAAGATAGTTTTCGTATGTTTTATGATAATCGAGGTGCTCCTTAGTTATATTTGTCAATACAGAGTAAGCAAATTTAACCCACCCTACCCTGAACTGATCTATGCCATGAGATGTTGTTTCGATAACAAAATATTCGCATCCTTTTTGCGCTGCTTTACGGAGGTTTTTTTGAATTTCCCACCTGCTTTGTGTTGTCACATGCAAGCCAGTATCCGAAATTTCACCAGCAATATCTGCATATACAGAAGATGTAATAGAGACACTCTTACCAGCTGATTTAAGAATATGGTAGATAAGGTGTGAGGTAGTTGTTTTGCCATCGGTGCCAGTTACCCCAATAACATTAAGTGAGCGGCTTGGAAAGCCGTATTTTATATTTGCCAATAGCGCCTGTATAAGATGATAAGAATTCTTTATTGTACGTATCATATTTAGCTAGTTTGGAGCTATATTATACTCCACAAACAGGTTTTTAGCTATGCTAAAAAATAATGGCGCAGCTGTTTCTGAAGCCCATTGTGATGTTTCTGGCTGGCTAAGACTTACGAGAATGATGAACTTTGGATCTTGTGCAGGAGCAAAACCTATATAAGAAGCATTAGTTTTTGTTGCATCATACTTGCCTGAGACTGCAATTTGAGCTGTACCTGTTTTTCCACCAATTCGGTATCCTTTTGGTACATCCCATTTTGCCTCACCATGTTTTACCGTTTCTTCAAGCATTTTTATAATTGATTTTGAGGTTTTTTCGCTAATTACGCGGCGGAGCTTTTTTGGTTTTATTTCTTTTGATTCGCCGTTTTCTGTTACGAGCTCTTTTACAACATATGGTTTTACCATATATCCTCCGTTAATTAGTGAAGAAAATGCAGTAATCATTTGAATTTGCGATACCGCTATACCCTGCCCAAAAGTGACAGTGGCAAAGTCTATTGGATACCACATTTTTTTAGGTTTAATACGGGTTTCTACTTCTCCCTGCAAATCTATACCTGTTTGCTTTCCAAAACCAAACTTGTCTAAGTAAGTGAGAATTTTTTCATTCCCTAGCTTTTCACCAATGTATACCATTCCCACATTAGATGAAGTCTGCAAAATGCGTGAAATTGAAATTGTTCCGTTATATTCATCGTTCCAGGTGCGAATGTAATATTGGCCCATTTGAATTGGACCTTTTTCATCGTAGGTGTCGTCTGCTTGTATTACTTTTTCTTCTAGTGCTGCTGCAACAATGAGTGGTTTAAAAATAGACCCTGGTTCAAATGTATCTGAAACAATAGGGTTTCTAAATTCATTTTGTGAAAATTTAAAGTAATTGTCAGGGTCAAAATCTGGAAGGCAAGACATTGCAAGAATTTCTCCTGTACGTGGGTCTGCTACTGTCACGCACCCGCGCTGCGCGCGGTATTTTTCCATGGCTGCTTGTAGCTCTCGCTTCACAATCATTTGGGTAGTTTTGTCTATGGTAAGCACAAGGCTGCGCCCGTTTTCGCCTTTTAAACGATCTTGTGTACCAATTACTATTGGCCTTCCTATTATGTCTCGTTCTGTTTTTAATATTCCAGGAAGGCCCTCTAGGTCTTTATGATAGTAACCCTCAACACCAAAGTACCCTACTTTATCTCCTTCATCATCTTTGCCAACGAAGCCAAGAAGCTGTGCTGCAATTGAAGCTTCTGGGTAATATCTTTTTTTATACTCATCAAACCCTATTCCTACCAGTTTTTTTACTCTCTAGCATTTTTTTTTGGTCTTCGGTTACATTGTAAGCAAGAGGCACCCATTGTTTCTCCTTATTAAATCTTGCTGAAAGCGTTGCTTCTCCGGTTAAAGTTACCTCGTCAATTTGTTTGAGTAGTTTCCACGGATCATCTATATTTTTAGGCTCTCCGAATAGTGTGTAATATGACTGGTTAACAACGAGTGGTTCTTTGTTGCGATCATATATTGTTCCTCGAGATGGCTCAATGCGAGTAGAGCGTAAATAATTGTTGGGTGTATAGGTAGAAGAGGCAAAAAATTTGAATATAGAAAAGTTTAATAACAATTGCGGTGAGGCAGAATAAGAATAGTGTAGCTAAAACATATACTCTTCGCATATTTGAACTTATTGTGCCATAGCATAGTGTGGCTTTTCAAAGAATACTGGCTCTGCTTGTTTAGTAAATCCTAGTTGTTCAGCAGAGTACATAAGTGAAGTAAGTGAATTTTCAGCATACATTTTTTTCTGAAGGTATTCGTTCTCTTTGCGAACTGAGGCAATATCTTTTTCAAGAATAGATATGTTATCAGCAAGATGTACCGACTTTGCAAACACCACTATGTTGCCTGGCATTAGCCCCAATACCATTATTACACCTATGATTTTTGCTATAAATAAAAAATCATGGGGTTTTTTTGGTTCCATCCTTCTTCTGTTTTTTTGTCTCCACATCATAAGTTTATTTTTCTGCAATTCTTAACTTTGCTGAACGTTCGAAACTTTTTTTTATAACTACCTTTTATTGGTTTTTTATGAACCTCTTTAAAACCAATTAGCGCTAATTCGCGCTTTACTAATCTATCTTCGCCAGGATGGAATGTGATAACTGCAATTCTCCCTCCTGTCTTAAGAATTTCGAAACTCCCTTTTAGTGCAAGAGTAATGTTTCGAAATTCATTGTTCACTTCCATCCTGAGTGCCTGAAAGATTCTGGCCAAGGTTTGCACATTACTGTGTTCTCCCATGGCAACTTTCAAGTCTCCAACTGTTTGTATGCGTTTCAAAGTACGGGCGCGGACAATATATTCCACAATTGTCCCAGCACTGAGTTCTTCAGCATGTTTTGTAAATATTTCATATAGTTGATCTTTTGAATAACTTGCAATTATGTCTGCTGCGCTTACGCGCAGTTCGTTATTGAGCCGCATATCTAGAGGCTCCTCATCTTTTTCATAACTAAAACCTCGACCGCTCTCTCGTATTTGAACCATCGATAGCCCAAGGTCAAACAGTATGCCGTCGCAAGGGACAAAATTTTTTTCCTTGGCAATTTGCGCTATATTGGCATAGTTAGCCTCTACCAGCGCTATACCCAAGTTACGTAACCCATCTGCGTAGAGCTTCACAATATGTGAGTCCCACTCTAACGCTAAAACCTTTGCCCCTTGCTCAGCAATAAGACGGCTATGACCACCAACCCCAAATGTGGCGTCTACATACCGTCCGTTAGGTACAACGTGTAAACTATCGACTGCTTCGTGTAAAAGTACCGATGTATGCATGATTACATCTTTATGTGCGTAAGATATGCATCCCACGCCGCTTCGTCCCAAATTTCAAAATGATCTCCAACCCCAATTACTTTCATTTTTTGTGATGAAAACTTCATGTATTGCGTAAGTGATTTAGGGAGCACCAAACGCCCTTGCTCATCAATCTCAAGCTCTTGTGCTCCCGAAAAAAGCATACGTCTTTTGTCAATTTGTTCTTTGTCAAGGAGCGATACTGTGCTTATTTCGGCTGTTCTACGAGTCCAATCATCTTTGTCGTACCCCGCAAGACATACATCAAATCCTTTTGTTACCACACATACGTCGCCTTTTAAGTTCTCCCGTATCTTCTTCGGAATTGCGATTCTTCCTCCGTCTGTTACCGAAACCGAATATTCACCGAAAAACACCATTACTAACCATAATACACCGTTTATTTCACGTCTGTCAAGGCGTAATTGAGTTCAAAACACCCTACAGGTAGGGTTTGTGGGAAGACGCAAAAAAAAAGTTGAACAAAAATAGGACTAACGAGAAGATTAATGAATATTAACTAAAAGTTAATTCTTATTTGGGTTTTTGTGTTACTCTAAATCACCCCCGAGGTTGTATTCAGATTCGAAAAGCTGGTCGCCATACGAGCCGCTAAACTTTAGTGTAGCTTTTACCGTCGAAATACCCTTATCGTATTTACAGGTACCCGAAGAGCAAGTGCCAAGAGTAATAGTTCGTTTTACAGGCTCTTTGCCATCAAACTCTATGGTACCTATAACTCCCTTAGGTACTTTTTCTCCTTCTACCAATGCATCATATGAAAGCTCATATTCTATAGCCTCTGTGCCTTCTGGAACGCCCATAATAGAAAGCGATGCCTCTTGCACCTTTGCATCAGCCGTAATAGTAACTTTTACATCTTCGGTAACCGTCGGAATAACCTCAACATCAGGAAGAATTTCTTCATCCGCAGAATCGCCAGACTTGTCTGCGCCCCTGCCCCTTGTAAAGAAAAAGCCTACTCCAACAAGTAAAACCAGCACCACAAGCACTATGATCATGTTTTTATTTTTTTCAATCATTTTCATGTCAATATTAGTTACGCGTAATTTGTAATGAAAGTTGTAATGTACTGATTTAGTGTATCAAGTTTTACACGCTCTTGCACCATTGTGTCACGATTGCGCACAGTGACAGTGTTATCTTCTAGCGTTTGATAATCTATCGTAACACAAAGCGGCGTGCCGATTTCGTCTTGAGATAGGTAGCGCTTGCCTATATTGCCACGATCATCCCACGCCACATAATACCCAAGCTGCTTTAGATCGGTAAAAACAGTGCGTGCTTTATTTGTTAGTTCTTCTTTGTTGCGCACAAGAGGAAAGACCGCAACCTTATAGGGCGCAATATGGGGATGTAATTTAAGATATGTTCTCTTATCATCTTGGTGATAAGCATCACACACAATAACAAGAAGAAGTCGATTGAGACCAATGGAGTATTCTGTAACATGAGGGATAAATAAGGCACCCGTTTCGTCATCACGATATGATAGGTCTTCGCCAGAAAACTCACTATGTCGCTTTAAATCCCAATCTCCACGGTAATGAATACCCTGAAACTCCTTCCATCCAAATGGAAACTCATATTCAAGATCTGTGGCAACTTTATTATAGTGCGCTCTTTCTTTAAACTCTTGATCGCGAAAGCGTAATTTAGATGTATCTATCCCTATGCTTTTAAGCCAGGCTACACTTTCTTCTTTAAGATCTTCATACTTTTGCATAGCCTCATCTTCTTTTTAAGAATACTTCTAGTTCCATTTGTTCAAACTCGCGTGTTCTGAATACATATGGACCAACTTTTTATTTCATTTCGAAATGCCTTGCCAACTTGTGCAATACCAAAGGGAAGTTTGAGTCGCATGCTGTCTTTAACTAGTTTAAAGTTGTAAAAAATTGCCTGGCATGTTTCGCCGCGCAAATATGCAGTTGTTTTTTGATCTGCAACTGTGCCTACTTGTGCTTCTACTAAAATGTTAAATCTTTTTGCTTCTGATAATGCATTGCCATCTGGGCTTTTTATGCGTTTAGCCTGAATAAGCTTGTTTATTTCTTCGGGCGACATGCCATCTACTTTTTCGCCAGTTGCATCTTCTATTATATGATCGGCTCTGTAGCGCTTTTTTGTTACAGTGTCTTCTACCATTACGTCATTAAATGCTTCAACATGACCGCTTGCTTCCCATACTCGTGGGTGCGAAATGAGCGCTCCATCAAGGCCAACATTTCGATCAGACATATGCACAAAGTGCTTCCACCATGATGATCGGATGTTGCGCAAAATTTCTGCACCTAGTGGACCAAAATCGTATGCGGCTTCCCAACCACCATATATTTCTGATGAGGGGAATATAAACCCTCTACGCTTTAAAAGCGCAGCAATTGTGTCTATAGAGAATCGAGAGGCAGCTTGTTGTGCATCTAACATATGGAGAAATTATAGCAGATGGTTAAGTAAAGAAAGTGCCCGGCGGGTGGGTACATAGCCGCCGGGCATATCACCATTTTGGTGATTAGAACGCTTCGACACCATCTGTGTCGAAGCGTTCTGTTGTGTAACCCTCTGCAACCGCAGCAGCCCGCGCAGTAGCCTCAAGTGAGAACAGCGGATTGCCCCTGTGTTCGATGACACCAACACGGCGCCTGCCTGCGTAGGTATGAACTTCGTACCAACCGTTTGCGGGGACAATGATGAACCACTTGTCTGGGAAAAACCTGTCTCGATTGGACATTGCACCCTCCTTGTACCCATGTGTAGTATATCATTGAGGTTGCGAAAAGAAAACGAGCCTGCCGGTGAGCGAGGCGGCAGGCTCGTAAAAAAGCAGGGGCTACGCTTAGCCCCTGCCGCCGAGATGACGGGGGAGCTTGGCGAGCCCTGCGACTCGTGCAGCTCTCATCGCAATTCCCCAATTGCGAAAATCCTTGCCACCATTGCTATTCTTGAGTTCACCCATCGGTTGCCCTCTGGAACCGTACACATCTACTCGGTAGCCGTTACCCGAGCGATAGATGTGTGCATAGGTGGGTTGAGGTTGCATGTGTGTCCTTTCTCGCTCGGCGACAGTATAATAGCAGAGGTTTAATTCTTCAATGTATAATTAAGCTATGAAGGATCTTTCTATTATTGTGCTTTCATATAACACCGCTCAAATTACCTACGACTGTATTTGCTCTATCCTCACCTCACTAGACCATGATGCAAAACTTAATGCAGAAGTCGTTGTATGGGACAACAATTCTCAAGATGAAAGCATAAAAATGCTTGCAAAGATTAAAGATTCTCGCGTGAGAATTGTCGCACATAAAGACAACCTGGGTTTTACTGGAGGCAATAACAATGCGGCTATGATTGCCAAGGGAGACAGCCTGCTGTTTTTAAATTCTGATACTCTAGCAGTTAATGATGCCGTGCCACGGTTGTATAGATTTTTTGTATCTCAAAAACAATTTGATTTTTTAGGGGCACGACTTGTGAACAAAGACCAATCTCCACAAGCATCGTGCGGCCGCTTTTACACACCACTTATTGCAGCAGCCGCTCTTTTTTTTAAAGGAGATGTCTGGGGCGCCAGCCGCTGGCCCGTTCGCAAAACGCAAAAAGTAGACTGGGCGTCTGGCGCCGCACTAATAACAAAGGCTGCAACATTCTCGTCTCTTGGCGGATTTGACAATTCAATTTTTATGTACTGGGACGAAGTTGACCTTTTGTATAGAGCTGCCAAGAAAAAACTCACCACCGGCGTATACCCCGATGCAACCTTCATTCATTTAGAGGCTGCATCGAGCAATACACGTTCCCAACCTATAATAAAGGTATTTCAAGGTTATATTTTTTTCTATAAAAAACACTATTCCCCCTTGCAACAGAGGCTCATTATATATATGCTACAATTAAAAGCGGCTGTAGCGCTTGCCATTGGCATTGTGTCGGGCAACGCATATTTGGTCGACACATATAAACGCGCGTATGAAATTACTAAAAAAACTTGACGACAACATCTTGCAACTGCTACTGATGTTGTTTGTTTTTTTTATACCCCTTTTCCCAAAATTTCCATTCCGGGTTGTAAACTACACCTATATAGCAATTCGCCTAGACGACTTGTCAAGTGCAATACTTGTGCTTGTATTTATTGTGCAGTTGCTCAGAAAAAAAATCTCCTTTGCTCACCTGCCCTATAAAAAGCTCTTTGGAGCATTTTGGATAGTTGTGTTTATGTCGTTTTTATCGGGGGTTTACATAACAAAAACTATAGACTTTCCATTTGTAGGTTTGTTACACGCAGCACGCAGAGTTGAATATATGATGCTCTTTTTTATTGCTTTTTCTGTTATAAAAACTTCGGCAGACTTTAAAAAAACTGCTCTTTTCGTTCTTAACGTCTCTCTTTTTAATTAACGTATATGGCATTGGACAGCGGTTTTTCGAGTTCCCCGCCATCTCTACTATGAACCCGGAGTTTGCTAAAGGCAGAATACTATTTCTTACACCAGAGGCACGTTTGAGTTCTACTTTTGCGGGCCACTACGATCTTGCTGCCTATTTGGTACTCATGCTGCCACTATTGTGGGGTGTATTTATGTATGCACGAAGAATACAAGTCTCACAAAAAATGAAAATGTTCATACTATCTGTCGCAATGTTGCCAATGCTTTTAATGGCATATACACTTGCAGGCATTTCTAACGAAACAATTAACCACATCGATATAGCCGGAGCATTCTTTTCACCACTAAATCAAATGGTTCTGGGCACAATACTCTTTACTACAACACTCTATTTGGTTTTGTTCAATAAACTCAGCAAAACACTCACTTTTATTATTATCATTGCTTCTGTGTTATCAATTATCTTAACTGCCTCGCGCACTTCATCTATAGCATATGTCGCATCTACGCTGCCATTTTTACTTTACATACGCAGGTTTAGATATTTTGTAATTGCTCTTGTGCTATCTATTGGTTTATCTACTTTAGATAAGGAGCTTTTTGTTAGATGGGCAAAGACAGTACAAATAAGACAGGTTATTGTGAATGAAAAAAACGGGCGAAGAAGTGGTGGTACAAAAACTTAAAAAAGAATCTCTACCCGCTGGAACAGCGTTTATTAAAACACGTAACACACTTCCTGTAACCCTCGAAACTCAGCTAACCAAACGCGACTTGCTTGCTAAAGCTACAGCTGGTGGACAGCTTGCTTCTGGTAGTGCTGTTACAGAAGATGACTACCAGGTTATCTCTGCAGTTGCAGCAGACACCTCTATTTCTACCCGATTACAAGTAAGCTGGCCAAGAGCACTTGCAGCGTTCAAAAAAAATCCCCTTCTTGGTGGAGGACCATCATCAATAACCGAATCATCTGATGGCGACTATTTTAGATGGATTGGTGAAACAGGTGCCCTTGGAACAGTACTATTTTTAAGTATCATAGCAGTAGTGCTAAAAGGCATATACGCAGTGCGTAATAAAATTTCAGAGGAAGGTAGATATTTGATAATTGGCCTAATTTTCGGCACTTTCGGCTTACTTATTAATGCGGTTCTTATTGATGTATTCGAGGCATCTAAAGTAGCCTACTTATTTTGGACACTGCTAGGAGTATTCTCTGGAATGGCAATGCTGCCTGAAAAACAAATTAAGAACGTGTAACTATGGTCCGATTTAAAAAAATTGATATATTCTGGCTTACAATCTTGTTAATAGCGGCGCTTGCATTGAGGCTATACAAAATAGATACTCCGCTCGCAGACTGGCATTCGTGGAGGCAGGTAGACACAGCCGCTGTAGGCCGCAACTTCGCTGAGGGAGAATTTAACATGCTCTTTCCACGCTATGATGATTTATCTAATATTCAATCTGGGCAGTACAACCCAGAAGGGTATCGATTTGTAGAATTTCCTATTTACAACGCAATTTTTGGAGCCTTGTATAAGTATCTTCCCGTAGTTCCCATTGAGGTGTATGGCAGACTTACATCTATCTTTTTCTCGCTTATTATCATTGCGATAATCTATTATTTTGCATTGCGAGAGCATAGTCGCACAGCTGCTGTTGGCGCAGCATTTATATATGCAACCTTTCCGTTTTTTGTGTTCTACTCTCGAGTGGTACTGCCAGAGACAACCGCACTCGGGTTTTCATTTATGGCACTATTTTTTGCCTATGTGTGGGCTCATGCAAAACATAGGGCATCGATAGTGTTACTGGTGCTTTCATGGGCGTGTGCTGCAGCTTCTATTTTAGTAAAGCCAACTGTAATTTTTTACTTTTTGCCACTTGCCTACATGTTTTTTATTAAATACCGATTCCGCATGGTTAAAAAACTTGCACCTTATGTATTTTTTGCAACCGTTGCTATTCCTTTTATTATGTGGCGTTCGTGGATATCAAGTTACCCTGCAGGAGTACCAAGTTTTGAATGGCTTCTTACTTCTGTGAACACATTTGAAGGCCGTAAAGAAATATTTTTCAGACCAGCATTTTTTAGGTGGATTTTTCATGAGCGAATTTTATTGCTCATAATGGGTGGCTACGCAGCGATGTTACCTGTACTTGGCATGATAGAGAGGTCAAAAAAAAGCTTGCTTATTCCATTAATTACTCTTGGTGCTACCGTATATTTGTTTGTATTCCAGGGTGGCAATGTGCAGCACGATTACTATCAAACAGTCATACTTCCTGCCCTTGCACTTATAAGCGGCACAGGACTTGCCCGACTTCTTAAAAAAAATCGAGAACGACCAGGCGTTTATATTTAATATTCTAGCTGTATGTATTATTGTAGGGTTCTCATGGGTAATGTCGTATTACAAAGTTAAAGATTACTATCTTTATAGTGAAGATCTTGTGAATATTGGAAAAATTATTAACACGCTTACCCCTGCCGATGCAACAGTGGTAACTGACCGCAATGGAGATACAACTCTACTTTATTTAGCACACCGTAAGGGAATGCCGGGTGTAAGCGATACATTAGAGAACCTGAAAGACAGGGGAATGCAATACTTTTACACAGACAAACCCGAGGTTGCTGTTGAAGTAAAAAAAACATTTGACCTAATTTTTGAGAATAATCATGTGTTTATATTTAAACTCTAGCAATGAAAATACTAATGCTCACGCCTTACCTGCCCTATCCTCCCTCTTCAGGCGGACAAGTGAGATCATATAACCTCATTAAACACCTTAGCAGAAATCACGAAATCTATTTAGTGGCACTAATGAAATCAAA
Source organism: Microgenomates bacterium OLB23 (assembly GCA_001567245.1). Classification (GTDB taxonomy): domain Bacteria; phylum Patescibacteriota; class Microgenomatia; order UBA1406; family HO2-37-13b; genus OLB23. Next base: position 48,438 of record LMZU01000001.1, on the reverse strand, counting down.
AGATGAGGAAACCTATAAAAAAAACTTAATGCCCTATTGTAAGGAGATTCATGTGTGTAAACGTTCAGAGTCGCCATGGACAATACGAAATATAGCTACTAGCGTATTTGGTCAGTATCCATTTTTAGTTGTGCGAAATTATTCAGAGGAAGCGCGAAAAACAGTGGCAGACCTGCTGCACAAACATAAATTTGATCTCATACATGCAGAAACATTCTACATTATGCCTCATATTCCTCCCACCAACCTGCCTATTCTGCTTGTCGAGCAGACTATAGAATACAGAGTATATCAACACTTTGTTAATAACCTAAAGTTTATACCTGTACGACCATTTTTTTACTTTGACATTCTCAAGCTTCGCTTTTGGGAAAAAACCTTCTGGCGAAGAGCGAGTTTGGTTGGAGCTGTTTCGGAAGATGATGAGGAAAAAATGCATGAGCTGTCACCCGGGTTGCCAACTACAATCATCGCAAATGCTGCTGGAGAAGATTTACTCAAAGTATATAACCCTAAAAAATCAAAGGCGCAAGACCCAGTTTTTTTATACCAGGGCAACTTTTCTTGGTTGCAGAACATAGAGGCAGCCGAGTATTTAATTACGCATATATTCCCGGCTATTAAAAAGCTGCTTCCTAATGCTTCGTGCATTATTGCAGGCCAAAGAGCACTAGAAAAACTGGGAGAAGTAAAAGTTAATGGTGTAGAAATTGTAGATATTGGCTCTGCTAACCCCGATGAGGTAATTAAAGTATATGCAAAGGCTTCAATGTTCTTGGCGCCAATATATGGCCCAGGAGGAACCCGACTTAAAATACTTGGCGCCATGGCTGCTGGCCTGCCAGTTATATCTTCACCCACAGGTGTGAGTGGTCTTGGAGTTACGCAAAACGAGAATGTTATTATTGCACAAACGGTTGACGAATTTGCCCGCGCAGCGGAACTTTTTATACAAAAATAGCACGTTATATGCAACAATTCGAAAGAATGCGCGCAAGCTAATAGAAGACAAATACAGCTGGGACACAGTTGCGCGCCACTTAGAAAAGATATATTCCAAATTGGTTTCTTCGCAAAACTAACATGAAAATTGGTATTGACATTTCTCAAACGGCTTTTAAAGGAACGGGAGTAGCTCGCTATATGACATCGCTAGTAAAGGCCCTTATAGAGTACGATACAAAAAACGAGTACGTGTTTTTTTATTCATCTCTGCGCACACCTATTGATCCAAAACTACAATCTCTCATACGCAAACCGCATGTATTAAAATCATATCGCATACCCCCTACTTTATTGTCGTTTCTATGGAATACCTTACACATAGCTCCAATTGAAAAGTTTGTTGGCAATGTTGACATATTTATGACGTCAGACTGGACGGAACCGCCAGCACAGTCGGCAATTAAAATAACAACCATCCATGATATGATTGTATACACTCACCAGCATACAACCACACAAAGCACTTCAGTTAAGCTTTCACACCTGCGTATTTCTGCAAATATTGCAGCTACACAGCGCCGTAGACATCGACACATTGTGCATGAGTCTGCAGGAATATTTGTAGATTCTCTTCACACCGCGCACGATGTAAAAAAATACCTCCACATTAATGATGAACGCATACACCTACTATACCCCCCGTTTGAAGTAGCATCTCATGCGGCTCAATGGAAAACTGTAGCAAAAAAATATGCAATTAGCAGGCCTTACATTCTTACTGTTGGCAAACTAGAACCACGAAAAAATATACCTGCGCTTGTTGATGCCTTTGGCGCTGCGCGCCTGAATAATACTCAATTGCTCGTTGTCGGAAGCACAGGTTGGGGAGAAAACATGCAACACTTATCCCACGACTCTGTAAAATTCCTTGGCTATGTAAGCGATGAAGAACTTGCAGCTTTATATACACATGCACTCTGTTTTGTGTTTCCTTCGCTATATGAAGGATTTGGCTACCCTTTAATAGAAGCAATGGCACACAAATGTCCTATTGCTACATCACGAACATCGTCACTCACTGAAATCGCTCAAAATGCCGCTCTATTGTTTGACCCAAAAAGCACCGCCGATATGAGCAGTGCCATCATACGCCTCGCCTCAAACCAAAAACTGCGCACATCGCTGATTAAAAAGGGTTCGGCTCGCTACAAAGACTTTTCTCCAGAGATCTTCGCTAAAAATTTTGTTAGAATAGTATCATCAATATACAATGATCATAGGAATTGACGGCAACGAAGCAAATGTACATGAAAAGGTTGGTGTATCTGTATATACCATAGAAATGCTTCGCTATTTTCACGCCCACTCAACACAAAAAACACAGTTTATTGTGTATTTACGCGAAAAGCCACTCCCTGATTTACCAAAAGAAAGTGCATTCTTTAAATATAAAGTTGTAAGAGGTTCAGCCTTGTGGCGAGATGTTATGTTTCCCCTCGAACTTTACAAGAATCCTGTTATCGACGTATTGTTCTGCCCTGCTCACTATTCACCCCGCTTCTGCCCCGTACCTATAGTTGTTACTATCCATGATACCTCTTATTTGTATTTTAAGAACGAATTTTTAAAAAAAGATTTATATAAGCTAACTAACTGGTCTGCACACTCCATTAAACGGGCAGCTTCTATTATTACTGTATCTGATTCAACTAAAAAGGATGTTATTAAAAAACTACAAGATAGCTCCAAAAAAGGTACACACCATACATAACGGATTTGATAAATCTGCAGAAGGGTACAACGACCCCTCTACTTCATTTTCGCTCCCCAAGAGCCCATATTTATTGTATGTTGGAACAATACAACCCAGGAAGAACATTAAAAAATCTCATTAGCGCATTTAAGGCAATTCATAAGAAACACCCAACATATCGATTAGCAATCGTTGGAAAAACCGGCTGGCTCTTTGGAGACGTATTTGAATATGTGTTGGAGCAAAAATTAGAGGAGAATATTGTATTTACAGGATATGTATCTAACAGCCAGTTAGCCGCTTTATACAAGAATGCAGAATGCTTTATCTTTCCTTCCTTCTATGAGGCTTTGGTATGCCGCTGCTTGAGGCAATGCGCTATCGCTGTCCGGTAGTTGCATCTAAGGCTGCAAGTTTACCTGAGGTTGGTGGTGACGCTGCTTTATATTTTAACCCTAACGATCCACGCGATATTGAGCGCAAGATTATTGAAGTAACAACTAAGCCGCACATTCGCCAGTCTCTTGTGAAAAAAGGATTAAAAAAGAGTACAATCTTTTAGCTGGGAAAAAAAGCGCGATGGCCACACTAGATACAATTATCAAAGTAGGCGGCAAGGGAGAAGCATGAAAGATCGCAACGGAAATCAGTTAACATATACACAGATAATTCATAAATCTATTGTCCGTTTTGTTACAATATTTGCCGAGCTGGGGCTTTTTTTTTATTCACGCAGCTGGGTATATTCCCTCACACCAAGTGCGCCTGTTTTTGTATAGACTAGCCGGTATGCATATTGGCAAAGGCTCTGTTATGCATATGGGGGCATCATTCCATAACCCAGGAAACATTCGCATAGGAGAAGATACTATTGTGGGCGAAGGTGCAGTATTAGATGGTCGTCATAACCTCACTATTGGCAATCATGTTGCCATTGCCAGCGAAGTAATGATTTATAATGCCGAACACGACATACATAAGGATGATTTTTCACCAATTATGGAACCTGTTGTTATCGAAGACTATGTGTTTATTGGCCCACGGGCAATAATTTTACCTGGGGTTACCATACATAAGGGTGCTGTTGTTGCGGCAGGTGCTGTAGTTACAAAAGATATTGCTTCAAATACTATCGCTGCAGGCGTGCCTGCAAAAACCATTGGCACACGAAAAACAACAAGCCATAGGTATACAATTGGACGAGCTGCATTATTTAGGTAAATTCTCAAACACATTCATAAGATCAAATGCCTGAATGTATACGAGTTTTTGAAATACAAAGTACGAGCGAACCTCATATACAACCGAGATAAGTAGCATAAACAGCACAAACCATGTTACCAGCCGTGATTTTTTTTCGTCCTTCTTTACCTGGCCATAAATCCAAAGAATTCCCAAACCCATAAAATAGGCCAATGCGGGTAGCATTGTGTAGGTACGCAACATATTTGGATTTTCATGAGGATACGTAAGTAATGTTGGCAACAAACCAAGTAGTAAGTACATGCTAAATAAAGCATGATAAAAAATCTTTCGTGATTTAAGCATGCTCATAATGCCTAAAGCAAGAAAAAGATTAAGAACAGGGTTAAGCGCGCTTTTATATGGGTAGTTATGGCGCCCGTTCACATCGCCCTGACCAAAGAGCATGCGAATATTCTTCCAAACGTTTTCTGCAAAAAACTGCGCCTTTTCTGTGAGAGTAAGTTCTGTATTTTGCAGGTATAGCTGTTGTTGAATTCGTATATCGTTGTGCTGCACAAAATACAAAGAAAGCGGAGCAATTAATGCAGCATAAACCACACCAAACACAGTAAAATGCAGCAACTTTCTTTTTGAGCTCAGCAGGATGATACTAAGCATAAGCAGTACAAATATTCTGCCTGGGGTGTATGAGTTATATGCAAGACCAGCGCCAATTGCTGCAATAATAAGTGGTACTATCGCCTGAGTTTTGCGAAAAACAAGCATTGCGTAGAGTGCAATAAGCTCTAGCATAAGCAAGAATGTTGCTTCAAATGAAAATCGAGCAAAACTAAAGTACCAACGCATACTTACAAAGATTACCGTTACTATAAAAGCCACGTCTAGCTTAAAAAACGACATTGGGTAATACTATGTTTATGTATTTTTTAGCAAAAGCCTGCCGCATAACAAAGTAAAATAATAGTGCAGCAATAACACCAGATATAGCCGATGGAAACCTAAGCGCAAAACTGGGTTACACCAAAAAGTTTAAAGAAGAAAAGAATAACATAAAAATAAAGCGTGGCATGACCTGTTGCTTCGGGTGTATAGGCAACATAGGGTGCTCCATCTAGATTGCGTGCAAGGTGAATAAAATCGACCTCATCGTTTGCTAACCCTTTTGGAAGTTCTTGGTACTGAAAAAATATTAATAGTGAGGCTAGTAAAACAACCAGTAGTGAGTATACGAAGGTTCTTTTCATGGGTTCAACGTTATTATACACATCAAATTGATATAATTACTGCATGAAAGATTTGTCGGTTATTGTTGTATCATTCAACACCTGCAAGTTAACAAAAAAAACACTTACTGAGGTTATCTCCTCACTCTCCCAGGAAAAGCTAGACTGGGAAATTATTGTTGTCGACAATGCATCTATTGACGGATCTATTCAAATGTTAGAACTTCTTGCATTGTCACACCCTGAGTTAAAAGTAATAAAAAATGCAGCAAATGTAGGGTTTGGAGCAGCAAATAACCAAGCAATTAGGCGCGCACAAGGCGAATATACCTTATTGCTCAATTCTGATGTTGAAATTAATAAAACTCAATTTACACAACTTATAAACTATTTAAGAAAAAATCCAAATGTGGGCGGCCTTACCGTAAAAGTTATGCTTAACAACATTCACATAGATCCAGCATCTCATAGAGGATTCCCTACAATATGGCGTACTGTAAGTTACTACTCAGGACTAGAAAAGCTTTCACAATCCATTCCTCTACTCAACAGAGTTTTTGGAGGTTACCATATGACCTGGGAAGACTTATCTACAAAACATGAAATTGACTCACCCACTGCGGCCTTCTTTCTTATTTCTACAAAATTATTAAAAGAGGTTAAAGGGTTTGATGAAGATTTTTTTATGTATGGTGAAGACCTAGATCTTGCCTACAGAATAAGACAGAAAGGCTACAAGATTATGTATTATCCAGTATTTACTGTACTTCATCTTAAACATCAAAGTGGCCTAAAAACATACGACACAAAAACTAAGCGAGCTACCACACAGCATTTTTACAATGCAATGAAAAATTTTCTACAAAAAGCACTATGCAGCACAAAAACCTTCAATATTAAACCTTATTACTTATAAAGTAATAGATTTTGTAAGTTCAATAAAGTCAGGCAGCATTCATGGCGATTAAAAAAATTGGCATAGATGCACGATTGCTGGCCCAAACTGGTGTTGGGGTATATATTAAAAATCTGCTCTATGAACTTAGTGGCATTTTACAACCCTCATATCAACTCGTGCTTTACATACGCCCTCAAGACCAGCATTTGCTCCCTCAGCTGCCATCGAATACAATACTACGTCACACTAAGGCTCACTGGCACTCGCTAGCAGAACAAACACTCCTTCTGAAGCAGTTGCTTGTAGATAATCTTGATCTTATGCATTTTTGCTATTTCAGCATGCCTATTTTATACAATCGCCCATTTGTTATTACAATACATGACATGATACCCTACAAACACCCCACCGGAAGAGCCTCTACTAAAAACTCACTTACTTATACCTTCAAGCATTATATGTATAAAAAAGTACTGCTCCATGCGGTGCAGCATGCAAAAAAAGTATTTGTTCCTACTAATGCGGTAAAGCAAGATATGCTCACTATATTTCCAGCACTTGATCATGACAGGATTGTGAGAACTTATGAGGGAGTTGATAAAGAACTCATACATGCTACACCAACTAAACCCCGTCTATTATTAAAAAGTCCGTATGTGCTCTACATGGGTAACTATTACCCACATAAGCAGGTTGAGTTTTTAATAGATGCCTATGACAAATCTAGCTTACAAATGCCACTTGTACTATGTGGACCAGGAGATTATTTTGCACAAAGAATAGATCGTTATATAGCACGCAAGAAATCAAGACAAAGTATTTTACGATTAAGCAATCTTACGCTTGGCGAAAGAGCATATGTATATGCTCATGCGCGTGCACTTGTTCACCCCTCTAAAGATGAGGGCTTTGGACTACCACTCGTTGAAGCGACATATTTTGGATGCCCCGTTATTGCATCAGATATACCCGTATTTAGAGAGGTGTGTGCGCAAGCTACATTCTTTACTACATACTCTACCAATGAACTCACTTTACATCTTAATAAACTTACAGGCAGCACAAATGCAAAGAAAAAGTATGCTTTGTTAGATAAGAAATTTTCATTTCATACTATGGCACAAGAAACCTATAATCAATATGTAAAACTGCTATGAAACATAAAAAAGTTGCTATTGTATACGACTGGATAGATTCATGGGGAGGAGCCGAACGCGTACTTGAGGTTTTTGCTGCTATGTACCCCACTGCCGATTGGTACACGCTTGTATACAATCGCAAAAGTGCACAGTGGGCCAAATCGTTTGACATACAGCCATCATTTATTAATCGTCTGCCTGAGTTTATTCGTGCCAACAGGGTGCTTAGCGTGCCGCTTATGCCCTTTGCTGTTGAAGCAATCAATCTGAGTTCGTATACTCACGTTCTTTCTATTACCTCTGCATTTGCCAAGGCTGTTATTACGCGCCCAGAAACCCGGCATGTATCATATATTCTTTCACCACCGCGTTTTTTGTGGTCGCATCAGCGCGATTATGGCACTGCATCGACCCTGATGCGACCATATATTAATTACCTCAGAAACTGGGATTACATAGGCGCGCGACGCCCTGATATGCTGATTGCAGTATCTCCAGAGGTCGCGCAACGCATTAAAAAAATATTACGGCTTAGAAGCAAAATGTTGTATTGCCACCATTTGATACATCATACTGGCAAAACATGTGTAACAACCTAGGCAAGAACACTACAAAAAACAAAACAACTCAAATCATACTTAGTTGTATCTCGTCTTGTAGCCTATAAGCGCGTCGACCTTGTGGTCGACGCATTTGCAAACATGCCATCGCGCTCACTTACCATAGTAGGCGACGGGGTACTTCGTGCAAAACTGCGCCGCCGCGCTACACCAAACATCACATTTATGCATAATGTCAACGACAATCAGCTGGCTGAACTTTATTCCACCTCTAAGGCACTTATAATGCCGCAAAGAGAAGACTTTGGTTACACCTCGCTTGAGGCTCAGTCGTGCGGATGCCCCGTAATTGCCTTTGGTCGAGGTGGTGCAACTACGACGGTTATACACGGTGCAACAGGCATATTTTTTGATGCGCAATCTGTAAGTGCAATTAAAAAAGCACTTGATTCGTACGAAGAAAACGAGTATGCTATGAGACGTTCACTTGGTGAACATGCGAAAAAACATTTATCGCAGTTTTCAACCAAGAAATTTAAAAGTAAATTTACTACACTGTTAGCATGAAAGCAGTTATATTCGCCGGAGGAGTAGGTACCCGCCTGTGGCCACTTTCACGCAAAAACTCTCCAAAGCAATTTGAAAAAGTCATTGATGACAAATCTACTCTCCAGCTCACCATTGACATTCTCCAACCAGAAATAAAAACAGAAGATATATACATTGCAACAGGCATAGAGTATGTCGATCTGGTAAGAGCACAACTCAACACAATACCACCACAAAACATTTTAGGCGAGCCACACCGTAAAGATGTAGGGCCAGCTGTGGCTCTTGTTATGGGTATTCTTGCAAAAAAATTCCCTAATGAGCCAGTTGTAGTGTTGTGGAGCGATCACTGGATAAGAAAGGTAGACAAGTTTAAAAAAATCCTTACAAGCACAGATTTGTATTTAACAAAAAATCCTGAACGGATGATTTTTTTTTGGCCACACTCCCCGATTTGCATCCGAAAATTTAGGCTGGATTCACACCAAAGAAACAGTTGAAACCCTAGACGGTACAGACTTTTTAGGGTTTGGTGGATTTAAATACAGACCCGATAAAAATACCGCACAAAAATACTTTGCAGATTCACATTATGCATGGAACTTAGGAAGCTTTGCCTCTACACCTAAGTTTATATATTCTTTGTTTAAAGAGTTCGAACCAGGGGTATATAACGTTATAGAAAAAATTTTGAAGGTTATTGATGACAAAGATAAGTATGATATCTTCGCAGATCTTTACAGCCAAATTCCTAGCATACACATGGACAATGCCATATCTGAGCGCATAAGGCCAGAACTTGCACGTGTTGTAGTAGATGATATTGGCTGGAGCGATGTAGGAGCCTGGGAGGCATTAAAAGAAGCCCTACAGAGCTCTGACGAAGACAATGTTACACTGGGAAGGGTTTTACTTCAAGACACCTCTGACTCACTTGTATACAACTATCAAGATGGTAAGCTCGTAGTTGCCATAGATATTGAAGATGGACTTATAATTAATACCGGTGATGTACTGCTGGTAACTAAAAAGTCATCGGTACCAAAAGTAAAAAAACTGGTCGAATCGTTTGAGGGCACAGAGCACGAAGAGCTTACCTAAGTTTAAGATTAATAAGCTGCCTGACAAACTCATATACATCAAAATTCTGCTGTGTCTGAGTTGACTCGTCTATGTAACCCAGCCTAATAAGACAAGTTCCTATAAAGTCTTCCTCTTGGTTTACTCTTACGTCTTTATTATTAAGCTCCTTAAAATACTCAAGCGTGACATTAAAAACATCTACTTCTGGCTCGTTTTCTGGCAAAATTTTTTGTAAAAAAAGCAGCGCTGTATACATTTTTTCAAGGCGAGTTGGATTATCTTTAACTTTTGAATACCCATAAATTAGCTCTGTCTCAGATAAATACAATCTTCCATCTTCGTTTTTGTATGATATAGAAAGATAGTTGCCTGTTTCTAAGTGTGAAAGCCTCTTGCTGGTAATTGTTCGTACACCATAGGCAAACAGATATATCTTTCCACTAAATTCTGTAAAGACTGTAAGAGAAACATTTTGATTGGGTAGTTTGTGTTTTTTGAGCACTATACCGCGTTCGGATACGTGCTTAAGGCTTTTCATTAAGATTATTTCTTGCCACTGTACGAAAGATCTCTGGTTAGTTTAGAGTCAATAATTTTTTTGCCATTAAGCGTGGCTGCGAACTCGTGCCCTGCTGTTCCAGGCTGTTTTTGCACAATAAGCCGATATTCATTTTTGTTTTCTACCTTAAAGGGCAAGGTATATTCAATGGTAACGGTAGCTTTGCCCATAGGTTGTACCCCTAAAAATCCTTCAAATACGGTTTTTCCTAGGTCATCATAGGTAAGAGTTTTTTTCTCAGATCCATTAAAAGAAACAAGTTTGCTACCTTCTGGCACATATACGCGCAACCAGTTACGCAGTGTAGCATTAATACAAAGCCCTCCAACACCTAATATTTCACTTTCTTCTAAGCTACAGTTAGAGTGCTTATGGGGATTTTTATAGTTTATGGTGAGCTTTCGTGTCACGGTGCCATCGTTGGCAATTTCTGTGGCAGACTGAATTTCATGATCTACAAAAAGGTTAGACTTTGCCCCAGCAAAGTTTGTATCGTTAATATGCAGGTAATCAACATTTTCCTCGCTAGATTTAATTCTACCCGCAAAATTGAGTGCTTCTAGTGAATTTTGAATTTCTTTATCTTTCATGTCCATAAGAATGTGTTTCTCGTTAAGGTTTTTCATGAGTACTTCTTGAGAAAGTCTGCCCCAATATTTGCTAGGAGAAAAGCCAAGAGCTTTTTGCATAACCGCAAAGAGAAGGTCGCCAAGAATGCCTTTTCTATCGGCCTTTATATATGCAACTGGTCTATCAACCTCATTTAAGAGCGTATATATTGCTTGCGGACAATCGCATCGCTTATCTATGTTTGCCGAAAAATTAACCCCTCTGGCTTGGGTGTCTCCAAGTATTTTGAGCGCATCAACCAAGACATAGGTATCCATTGCAATAATGCCGTCATACTCAACTTTTTGACTGCTTTTTTGATATAGCTCATCAAATAGCTTATTTGATTCAATAAAATCTGGTGATAAATTGCTGTCCCGAATAAAAAACTGACTCACACCTTTATGATATGCAAGAATTTTTTTCTGGAGCTTTTGGGTGTTTTGCTATTGATGCATCTAGTGTATATATGTCGTCAGAACGAACTACCTCGAACTTGCCTTTATTTACTTTAAATATTGCATATGCTGTGATGAAGCCTCCTGTTGGTCGTAGTTCTTTGTCATTCATAAATATAATAAGGTATGTTTTTTCTTCTTTAGCTCCAAGAAAATCGGGCAGGTTCTTAAGGAAAGGCTTTGCATCGACAAATAACGATGCTACACCATCGAATTGTGATATTCCTTTCTCAATGTTTTCGCGGAGTTTAACACCTTTATAATTTTCTGGGTATCTATTTGGATTAATACGATCAACTCTAATGCGTGCCTGGTCAATGTCTTCTGCTATAGCATCTACGTCTTTTACAATTGAGTCAAGTGTAAGTACTGCTGTTTGCAGTCTTAGCTCTGCTGGTTTTTCTATAAATGAGGTGTCTGTGCCTTTTTTAAAACCAATTAAATCGGCATGTGGCTCTATTGCAGTAATTGTTTTTTTTGCGGCACTAATAAGGTACCCGCCTGCATCGACTGCATTATTAAGATCTTTTCCATAATTACCTACAAATGGTATTGGCTTAATCCAATATAATCTTTGCGCTTCTTTTTTAAAGTCATTAAACTTTGCTTCTGTTGTAGCAAGCTCTTTTTTGAACTTTTTCAAGGTCGTTTTTCTTTAAATGCCGCATTTACCAACTTTCCTGCTGCGGCAACATCTTCAGCTTTGGCCTTCATGCTCTGTGCAGGTTTGTAAACACCAAAGTATCCAATAACACCTACTACTATAAGAAACACTACCAAGCCTACAAGCACAACACCTGCGCCTTTTTTATTGAAAGAAAATTTAAATCCTGGTTTTCTTCTGAATGATCGTCTTTTCTCAAGTAGTCCTAACATAAGCTTAAACTGCTCCCTTGCCAGATATCATCGCCCAGGGAGTTTTAACAATTATTTTAATATCTTGCCACAAAGACATATTATCCACATATTGGGCATCTATTGCAACCCTCTTGTCAAAATTTACATCAGATCTTCCTGACACCTGCCACAAACCGGTTATTCCTGGACGAACAGACAGCACTTTTGCTACGAGTTTTTTGGTTTCTGGATATTTTTTTGTTGTTCTTCTAGTTCGTCTGGGTAGTATGCGCGTGGCCCCACTATGCTCATTTCGCCTTTTAATACATTTAAAAACTGTGGTATTTCGTCTATAGAGTGTCTGCGAATATATCTGCCAATGGGTGTAATGCGCGGGTCTTGCTTAAGCTTGTAACTACCATTTTTATACTGCTGATAAAGCTGTTTAAACTTTTCATCTTCACGAAGTAGTTGATGCGCATTGAGTATCATTGATCTAAATTTATACATTTTGAATGTATTCTGATCTTTTCCGACACGGTTTGGTACATCCGCAAGTATGGGGCCTTTACTGGTTATTTTTATGAGAATTGCTGCTATGAGTGAGATGGGTAAAAACACTACTCCTATTATTAGGACGAGCACAATGTCAAGCACGCGCTTAATATAGCTGTTGTAAAATGCCCCTCTAAACATAAAAACGTTCCTCATTATAGCATAGCAGAAGAATGCCTATGTTATACTATATCGTACTCGGGGTATAGCTCAGATGGCTAGAGTGCGCGCTTTGGGAGCGTGAGGTCGTGGGTTCGAGTCCCGCTACCCCGACAAACTTTTCTCAAAAAATATGATAACGTGCGAATTTGAGGATGGCGGAAAAGGAAAACTGCGACATGTTACTGTCAACGCCGTTGTAGTGAAAGACGGTAAAATTCTTCTCGGCAAACGCGGCACACTCGCCAATGGAAAGCCACTTTTGGAAGCCGGAAAATGGTCACTTCTTGGTGGTTTTATGGGAAGAGATGAAACGCTTGTTGAAGGACTTAGAAGGGAAATTATGGAAGAAAGTGGATGGAATGTAGGTGATTTCACGCTATTACATATTAAAGACAATCCAGATCGATCTGGCGAAGAACGACAAAACATTGAGTTTGTTTTTATAACAAAAGCACTAGATAAAACAGGCGAAAGCGATTGCGAAGTTACCGCACTCGAATGGTTTGATGTGAATACTTTACCAGACGAACAGACTGTTGCCTTTGATCACTATGACGATCTTATTTTATATCAAGATTATCTAGCTGGCAAAATTCAATCACTTCCCTACCTCGGAAAATACAAAAACCAGTAATTATTTTTTCTTCACCAGAAAGTATTCTTCTTTTGGTAGGCGCTGAAGAATTTTCTTCACCTGATCGACATCGTGTATTTGAGACTGATGGCAGTTTACACACTCCATTCGGGCAGGCCACACGTTAGACACATCTACAACCATGTCTACTTCGCTTTTAGCATAACCATCGGGAATGTATATAAAATATTCACCTAGCAGTTTTTTTGTGCTCCTTACTAATGCAAAAATACCATGCCTCACCAATATAAGGTAGCTTTTCAAAAAGAAACGAAGTCACCATCGACATTACCACGTGGTCAATGTGACCCGATACGCCCCTTTGTTCAAAGGTAATTACCGTCGCGGGTTTAAGTTTATCTAATATTACTTGCACTGCTTCTGCTATTTGATGATACTGCGCATTAGAAAGAGTTCCATCTTGAAACCTAAGAAAGAATACTTCTTTAATACCAAGGTGACTGCACGCTTTCTTAAGTTCACTCTCTCGAACATTGGGGTCACCAGCTGCATCTCCAGATGTTGCACATATGGTGTAAACAGTGTTGTTTTGAGACAATGTGGCAAGTGTACCGCCTGGGCCAAAAGACTCATCGTCAGGATGGGCGAAGATAGCAACGATATTGGCCATGCGTATATTATAATATAAGTGGTTTTAGGCTGGGTAGCTCAGTGGTTAGAGCGGTCGTCTCATAAGCGACAGGTCGGGAGTTCGATCCTCCCCCCCGCCACCTTCAAAATTGCCTTCTTTGTTATATTTTGATATACTTGTTACTCCTACATCCGGTAGGAAGCACCAAACAAAGAGGCACACAATGAATGTCGAACTTCTTAAGGTTGGAACTACCTACGTGTTCGTGACAGCCTATGGAATTTTCGGATGCTTCTACTTGACGGAGGGCAATGGAATCACCAACAGACTCCAAGGTGCCAAGAAGTTTACCTCGGAAGCTGAGGCCGATCAATATGCCAGGGAAAATAACCTGAGCATTGCGATTCGGCCATGATCCGTGCTACAACCCCGGCGCCTACGGCGCCGGGGATCAAATTCATAACCCCAATTCTGCACGGGCACTTCTCTGCACATTATCAAAATCCTTTGCTTGTGCTCCTAATCCTTTGTAGTATGCTGCAACACCAATCATTGCTGCATTATCGCCATATAGTTTTTTGTATAGGGTATGTACATAGGAATGTTATTTTTTCTTGGCTGTTCTTCGCAGCATGTTTCTCATATATTTGTTTGCTCCAACACCACCACCAACAAGAATTGATGCAACTTTGTATTGATCGAGAGCTGCTTTTAACTTTAGATCAATACCTGCAAACACCGTCCTTTGAAAGGAAGCAGCAAGATCAGACATATGTTCAATTCGTGCTTCGTCGCCCATTTCTTGAACAGCATACAAAAGAGCAGTTTTAATACCAGAATATGAGAAATCTAAATCCTTGCTATGAAGCATAGGAACTGGAAGTTTGAGATAGTTTTCATCTCCTTTTAACGCTAGTTCTTCAATAACCGGACCTCCTGGATAAATATGTTCGTTTAATATAATGCGCGCTGCCTTATCGAGCGCTTCGCCAGCAGCATCATCGCGCTTTTTACCAATAACCTCATAAGCACAGTGATCTTTCATATAGACAAGTTCTGTGTGACCACCAGAAACAAGCACCGCAAGACAAGGAAACAGAATACTCTTATGCGGCGTGCCCTTTGAATTCTCTGCAAGACAGGCATAAATGTGCCCTTCCATGTGATTAACAGGAATGAGAGGTTTTTTTATATTTAGTTGCAAGTTCTTTAGCTTTATTAATACCCACACCAAGGGCAATTGCAAGCCCAGGACCATAGGTAACAGCCACCGCATCAATACTAGACATTGTAATGCGAGCAGATTTTTAAAGCTTTTTTGTACAACCTCATCTATATGTTCTTCGTGATTGCGACGAGCTATGTCTGGAACAACACCACCATATTGCTTATGCATAAGTATTTGCGAGTAAGTAATGTTCGATAAAAACACGACTGTGTTGTGTAACTGCAGCAGCTGTTTCGTCGCACGATGTATCAATGGCAAGAATGTTCATATTAAAAGTTACGCTGAATGGTAATATGGCGCGACTGTGGACCCGTATATGTAATATCTATGTAAATAAAAAGTGCATTATCTTTAACTTGCTGCAAAAATGCCTCTGATTTTTCGCTCCATTCAATGCACATTATATTCCCAGGCTGAAGATATTCACCAAGGCCAAGGTGTGCAAACTCTACCTCTTCTTTTAATCGATATAAATCAACGTGGATAAGTTTTTTAATAGTGCTGTGTTGCACGTCGTACTCGTAATACACAACAAATGTTGGCGATACTACATCGCGCAACCCAAGATACGTTGCCATAGATTTTACAAAACTGTTTTTCCGGCTCCCAAGGTGCCGGAAAATATAAACACCAAAGGCTTGTGTTTTGCGCGCATGTAATTTTTTTCAATCAATGCGCGCGCAATGTTTTTTGTTTCTTCTTCAGATTCTGAATCCAGTTCTTCTCTGCTACCTTGCAGCTGCAAAAGACTTGTAAAATCACCTTCTCTTAGTACTTTCATTTCATCTTTTGTCATGTCAATAACTGTTGACGGTTTACGAATTGGCAGCTTACCTGCATCTACAATAAGGTCAATAAGCTGTTTTTTTTCATCAGAAAGAGAATTGAGAAGAGCATCTACAGAATAGTGAGGAGACTGCCCTGCCTTGTTAGCAGAAGTAGCTGTTATTGGCGCATTATACGCGTTAACAAGATCATTAGCAAAATCTGCATCAGGAATACGCACGCCAAGTGTTCCGTTCTCTGCTTCGATAAGAGCATTCACTTTATGCTTTGAATGCATTACCATTGTATAGGGGCCAGGGAGTAACTTATGGAGCAACTTTTCTTGAGCTGGTGAAACTTCTACGTATTCTTTTAACCTTTCAATGGTGCCGCAAAAAACTGATATAGCCTTTCCGGGTGGACGTGATTTAAAATTAATCAACTTTTTTACAGCTTCTTGATTTGTTGCATCAACCGAAACTCCGTATACGGTATCGGATGGCACAATTACCAAACCACCTTGCTGCAAGATCTGAATGGTTTGCTCAATGGTTTTATATATGTTTTTTTGGTCAGTGACACAATTTTCATAGTTTTATTACTCAAATTTTATCAAAATCTGCTACAATAAGGGTTCTATGGCCAAATCACAAACTCCACCAAAAAAAAGTGTTTAACTTAAAAATCAAACTCAACATTCGTACAGTTTTTATAGCAATTCTTATATTGATGTTTCTTTTTACTGCTATAGCAAGCTCTTCTGGATTGGAGAATTTTATCAAAGAAAAGTCAATAAGTGCAGTGATTGATGATATTAAGGCTGGCAAGGTAGAAAAAATAGAACGATCTGGTAACACATTTATTGTTTTGTATAAAAACCAGGAACGCGCAGTAACAAAAAAAGAAACCGAAGATAGCTTTAGAAAAAATTTTTACAGGAATCTGGCATAGATCCAAATAAGGTTAACGTGGAGGTTAAAACTAACGAAGATACCTCTTTGTTATCAAGTTTTATTATTAATGTAATACCTACTATTCTTGTTATTGTCTTTTTTTATGTTCATTTTTAGACAAGCCCGTGGCGCACAAGATTCAATTTTCTCATTTGGGCAGGCAAAATCTAAGCGGTACTCAAAAAATATGTCTGGTATAACCTTTAAAGATGTGGCTGGTGTAGATGAAGCCAAAAAAGAACTAGAAGAAATTGTAGACTTTTTAAAGAATCCAAAAAAATACAGCAAACTAGGAGCGCGGCCGCCTAAAGGAGTTATTCTCGTGGGGCCTGCCGGATCGGGCAAGACATTACTTGCAAAGGCAGTTGCTGGTGAAAGCAATGTACCATTCTTTTCTATTGCCGGTTCTGAATTTATGGAGATGCTGGTTGGTATCGGAGCAGCGCGCGTGCGCGACCTCTTTACAACAGCAAAAAAAGACGCGCCCGCAATTATTTTTATCGATGAAATCGATGCTATTGGCCGCACCCGCTCAGCGGGTGCTATGCCTGCTCATGATGAACGCGAGCAAACCCTTAATCAAATTCTTGTAGAAATGGATGGGTTTGCTCCTAATGATAAAGTCATTGTTATTGCTGCAACAAATAGGGGCGATCTTCTAGACCCTGCTCTGCTGCGCCCCGGTCGTTTTGACCGTCGTGTCATTGTAGACTACCCAGACTTAGAGGGTCGCAAAGAGATACTTAAAATTCATGCACGCAATAAGCCATTTGCCAAAGACGTATCGTGGGACAAAATTGCCCGCCGCACTGTAGGTTTTTCTGGTGCAGACCTTGAGAACATGCTTAATGAAGCAGCCATTCAAGGTGCTCGCAATAACAGAACATCTATTACTATGGCCGATCTAGAAGAGTCAGCAACAAAGGTTAAACTTGGACCTGAAAAGAAGCGTTTGCAGGGAGAAAACGACAAAAAAATTACTGCCTACCACGAAGGAGGTCACGCCATTGTCACACACTTTCAACCCGACACCGATCCGGTACATCGTATTTCAATTGTTTCTCGCGGCATGTCGCTTGGTCACACACTTATTCCTCCAAGTCAAGATAGGCTGCATCAAACCAAAACTCGCTTGCTGCGCATGATTACATCTATGCTTGGCGGCCGCGCCGCTGAAGAGGTGGTATTTAGCGATATTACCACCGGAGCATCTAACGACTTTGACCAGGCAACCTCAATTGCACGCGCGATGGTAGTTGACTATGGCATGAGTGACCTTGGCCCCATTAATTTTGGAGCAAGTCAAGACATTACAAACTGGGGAGGCTATTATGGTCAAAACTCATTGTCAGAAGAAACAATGAACAAAATTGATATGGAGGTGCAAAAGATAATCCATACATGCTATAAAGATGCTATAGCACTTATTAAAAAACATCGTGCACAACTAGACAAAGTTGCCGAAGCTCTGCTAAAAACAGAGAGCATGGATGAAGATGAATTTGTAGCTTTAGTAGGTGCGAAAGCATGAAAAAACTTCTTATAATCGATGGAAACGCGCTAATGCATAGAGCCTTCCATGCTCTTCCAGATTTTTCTCGTGAAGACGGCGTTCCCACCAATGCGGTGTATGGCTTTGCTTCTGTGCTGCATAAGGTTCGTCAAAATCTGCAGGCTAATCATGTTGTTGTATGTTTTGACCATCCCGCACCTACATTTAGAGATGCGCTCTTTAAAGAGTATCGTGCACAAAGACCTAAAACAGATGATGGGCTTATTACACAATTCCCCATTGTCAGAGAATTTCTTACTGCAGCCGGGATTGTACATATAGAAAAGGAGGGCTTTGAAGCTGATGATCTTATAGCGGTCGTTGCAAAAAAAGCAGAACAAGAAAACTATACTACAGTTATCTTAACAGGAGATAAAGACATCTTCCAATTAGTAAGTGCTAAAACATTTGTTCTTACCCCTCAAATTAGTGCGCATAAAGAGGGCACGCTATATGACGTACAAAAAGTGCAAGAAAAGTTTGGCGTTGACCCTATGCATATTCCCGATTATAAAGCCTTAGTGGGTGACCCTTCTGACAACTATAAGGGTGTTCCTGGTATTGGCCCCAAGGCAGCACTGGATTTGCTCAACAAATACAAAACTATTGAAAATATATATTCTCACATTCATGAGCTTTCAGGAACAAAGCTATATGACCTCCTGAAATCTTATAAAGAAGATGCTCTGCTTGCAAAGCAGCTCGCGGTGCTTGTACACGAAGTTGATGGCATAGATATCGAACTTGATGACACTGAGTTTCATGAGTATAATGAGGCATTGAGAAGCTTTTTTGAAGCATATCAAATAAAAAGTCTGCACAATAGATTTTTTTGGGCAGCAGATACAAAAAAACACACAACGAGCTGCAAAAACACATAAAGAAACAAGTGACCAGCTCGATCTTTTTTAATATGAACATCACACGAATTTCTGGGTTAGAGGTGCTTGACTCTAGGGGTAACCCTACAGTAAAAGCATATGTAGAACTTGAAAACGGTATTGTTGGGTCTGCATTAGTACCTTCTGGTGCATCTACAGGGTCTCATGAAGCTATTGAACTCCGTGATGGCGATAACCGCTATGGTGGATTAGGCGTACAAAAAGCTCTCGACCACATTAACAATACCATCAACCCTCTCTTGGTACACAAACCTATCGAGAACCTTAGAGAGCTCGACATGCTGTTGCTTACTGCAGATGAAAACCCTCAAAAAACTACTCTTGGTGCAAATACTATTCTTGCTGTGTCAATGGCTCTCGCACGTACACTAAGCCAAGTAAAGAAACAGCCACTATGGCAAACCTTGCACGACCATTATTTTACCAGCACACAACCAGCATTCCCCCGATTAATGGTAAATGTTATTAATGGGGGTGCTCATGCAAACTGGAATTTAGACTTTCAGGAATACATGCTTGTACCTGTAGAAAAAAGTCCCGCTCAATCTGTGCGCCAGGCTTCTGAAATTTTTCATGGGTTGCGGGCACTACTTATAGAAAAAAACCACACCGTTGGCGTTGGAGATGAAGGGGGTTTTGCGCCGGCATTACACAACAATGAAGAGGCACTCGTGCTTATTAGCGATGCAATCCAAAAGGTGGGTTATTCACGCGCAGAAATTGATATTGCAATAGATGTTGCTGCCAACGAACTGTATAAAAACGGACAATACGAGCTACAAAAAGAACATGATATGCTCTCTGCTGAGGCACTCACAAAGTATTATGAAGACATAATTGCAAAATATAACATACTCTCATTAGAAGATCCTTTTGCCGAAGATGACTGGGAAGCCTTTGCCAAATTTACAAACACACACGGAAAATCTATGAACATTGTGGGAGACGATTTGTTTGTAACAAATGTGGAGCGTATTAAAAAAGGTATAGAACTTATGGCCGCTAACTCTGTATTAATAAAACCCAACCAAATAGGTTCTGTTTTAGAAACTGCTCAAGCAATTTTAGCCACTCGCAAAGCTGGGTGGAACATTATTATATCTCATCGATCTGGAGAAACTGAAGATAGTTTTATTGCAGATTTAGCCGTTGCCTGTGGTGCAGACTTTATAAAGTCTGGCTCTATGAGCCGGTCTGAACGTCTTGCAAAATACAATAGACTTTTAGAAATTGAGGCGCGAGAATTATCACAATAAATTTTTTACTGCTTGTATTGCCTCTTGCATAGACATGTTACGAAGCGTAGCACCTGCTGCATTTTTATGACCACCACCACCCAATGTAACAGCAAGCTTTGCTACATTAAAAGTAACATCTCGTGACCTAAACTCTAATCTAAATGTAGTGGGCTGCTCTTCTATAATAAGCACACCAATATTTGTGTCTTTAATTTTACTGAGGTAGTACACAACAAACTCATTTTTATGAAGAGAACTACCATATGTTTGCCACAACTCATGTGACACAGGCACAATGAGTGCTTTTTTGTAAATGTCTGCATTGTCGAGTGCTTTAGCCATAAAAGCAAGGTCACCAAGCTCCATAGATCCAAGTATAGATTTTTTAACAATTTGATAATCTGCCCCGGCTTCAAAAAGTGAGGCTGTATCTCTAAATGTTTCTGCTAGTGCTGTTTCACTGCCATACACAAAAAAAACCTGTATCACCTGCAATACCCGTAAGCAATGTGGTTGCTCTATTTGCAGTAATGTTAATGTGCAGTTCTTTAAAAAAGGTGAGCAACATAGAGCACGTTGATACATACTGCTCTTTATTATCTATAATGTTTACCGTTCCCCACCCTTTATTACTTATGTGGTGATCTATTACTACTATGTTTAGGTTTTCGGGTATTGGTGTTGCTATTCCATGCCTGTCTCCGGCAGCCATATCGAGGGCCCAAAAAGTATCATAGGCACTCCAGTCAAGCACTTTGTCATCTAAAAAAACGAATTGTATCGAAGTGCTTAAGAATGACATTGCAGAAGGTATTGCATCTGTAGATACAATATCAACCGTATGACCATACTCACGCAGCACATCTGCCATTGCTAAATTACTGGCCACAGAGTCGGGGTCGGGGTGTCGATGAAGAGCTAGTAAGGCCTTACCTGGTTTTTCTAGATACGACTTAAATTGAATAATACTATCGTGCTGCATCTTCGTTCATGTGACATTTTTTATATTTTTTGCCGGAGCCACACCAGCAGGGGTCGTTGCGACCTAGTTTTTTTACAGATTTGGCTACTGCTTTGGTAGGTTGAGATGTTTCTGTAGCCGGCTTGTTGCCAAGCGCGCTTTGTGCAGATGCTGCATGCAAATGTAGTTTTGGTGCCTGCTGCTGTGCTTGCTTAATATCCTTAGAGGTTTCTTCGTTGTTTACCTGAACTTGAAAGAGCCTTCTTACCACATCATAATGTACATCGGTAAGAAGTTTTTCAAACATACTAAACGCTTCATTCTTGTATTCGGTTAGCGGATTAAGTTGTGCATAGCCGCGAAGATTAATTCCCTGTCGAAGATCATCTATTGCTGTAAGGTGATCTGTCCAAAAGCGATCTATGGTATCTAGGAAGAGATATCGTTTTACCTCGACCCATAAATCTTTTCCAACTTCTTTTTCTCGCTTTTTAAGTAGCGATACAAATTCGTGCATTATTGCCTCACGCATTGGTTCTTCTCCAATAATGCTTGATAATTTATTGCTCAACTGCTGAGACGTAGCCGGCAACAAATTGTCAAGCTCTTTTACCAGACCTTCTATATCTGGCTCTTCGCTTAACAAAATGAATGTGTTAATAAGGCTATTCACCTGACTGTCTATTGCAATACCCAGTTCTTCATCTAGTTGCTCTGGGTGTTCGGGAGATGACTCTAAAATATGACGACGCATACCATATAAAATCTCTCGCTGCTTGTTTAAGACATCATCATATTCAACAAGATTTTTTCGCATATCAAAGTTAAACCCCTCCACCTTAGCTTGAGCTTGTTCTAGAGCTCTGCTAACCATACTGTGCTCAAGCGGCTGATCTTCGGGAAGGTTAAAAAATGTCATAACCTTACTTACTTGTTCACCGCCAAAAATGCGCATCAGATCGTCTTCAAGCGATACAAAAAATCGTGTTTGCCCAGGATCACCCTGGCGACCAGATCTACCTCGAAGTTGATTGTCTATACGGCGAGATTCATGACGATCGGTACTAATTACGTGCAACCCCCCTAGCTCTACAACTTCGTCGTGGCGTTTCTGCCAGGCAGATTGCAACTTGTTGTATTCGTCTTCTATTTGTTTTTTAGTCTTATCAGGATCAATTTTAAATCTGCTTGGCGGTTCGCCTCCCAATACAATATCTACACCTCTACCTGCCATGTTTGTAGCTACTGTTACTGCACCCTTAATACCGGCTCCAGCAATAATTTGTGCTTCTTTTTCGTGATTTTTTGCATTTAAAAGCTGGTGTGGAATGTTCTTTTTTTTGAGCAGTTGTGATAATGTTTCGTTTTTGTCTATAGAAACAGTACCAACAAGCACTGGAATACCTTCTTTATGTAGTCGCGCAATTTCTTCTACAACCGCTTTAAACTTTCCCTTTTCGGTTTTATAAATGTAGTCAGGAAGGTCTACTCTTTTAACCTGCTGGTGTGTAGGAATGACTAGTGTATCTAATTTATATATTTTGCTAAATTCTTCTGCTTCTGTTTGAGCTGTTCCTGTCATGCCCGCCAGCTTTTCATACATACGAAAATAATTTTGTAGTGACACAGTTGCAAGAGTACGTGATTCTTGTTTAATCTCTACGTTCTCCTTTGCTTCAATGGCTTGGTGTAACCCCTCAGAAAATCGTCTTCCTTCAAGAAGTCGGCCAGTAAACTCATCAACAATAATAACCTGACCGTCTTTTACAATGTAATCCTTGTCTTTTTTAAACAATGTGTGGGCTTTAAGGGCAGCCTCAACATGATAAAGTGTTTCGTAGTCTTTTTCGTATACATTGTCAACTCCAAGAAGTTTTTCAAGCTTAGCAATTCCTTCTTCGGTTAAATGAGAGGTACGAAGCTTTTCGTCAATGACATAATCTTTATCGCTTAATTGATTTACAATACGTGCATATTCGTAGTATCGCGAGACATCTTGTTCGTAGGCAGACGAAATAATATGTGGAGTTCTTGCTTCATCAATTAATACTGAATCTACTTCGTCGATAATAGCAAAATGAAAATTTCTTTGTACTACTTGCTCAATAGACTTAGACATGTTGTCGCGCAGGTAATCAAAGCCAAATTCTGAGTTAATTCCATAGGTAACGTCGGCAAGATAACCCTCTTTACGCGACACAGGCTTTAGATGCAATAAGCGCCAGTCTGATATATTTGCATCTTGGTACTCAGGATAGTAGATATACGTTTTATCTGAGATAATCGAAGCAACCTGCAGGCCCAAGAGATTATATACAGGGCCCATCCACCCCGCATCTCGACGAGCTAAATAATCGTTAACGGTTACCAAATGAGCGCCCTTGCCGGTTAGTGCATTAAGGTACAAGGGCGCAACCGCAGAAAGCGTTTTACCCTCGCCGGTTTTTTGTTCTGCAATTTTGCCTTCGTGCAGGGCAACGCCCGCAATAAGCTGTTCGTCAAATTGTCGCAAACCTAGCATTCTTCGAGAAGCTTCTCGCACTAATGCATAGGCCCATGGAAGCACTTCATCGAGGTTTTTGCCTTCTGCAATTTGCTTTTTTAATTTCGCGGTTTCTGTGCGAAAATCTGCGTCATTAAGCTTTCGGGCGTCGTCTTCGAGTGTGTTAACTGTTGCTACAACGCCACGTATGCGAGTAATTTCTCGCTCATTAAAGTCGAATATTTTTTTTACAAATCCAAGCATATTAGTGGGGTTTTATTGTATCAAATCCGACGAGTGGTTGAAGCACTTTAGGAACTTTAACACTACCATCTTCTTGTTGATTGTTTTCGAGAATTGCAATGAGCGGACGCGTAGAAGCAATTGCAGTATCATTAAGGGTATAACAATACTCAATGCTACCGTCTGCTTTTTTATAGCGCATTTTAAGTCGGCGCGCTTGAAAATCACCCATTATAGAGTTTGATGCAACTTCTCTATATGCATGCTCAGATGGAATCCATACCTCGGTATCGTACTTGAGCATTTGTGGTTCTCCCATGTCTCCTGTGCACATGAGTAGTACATGATAAGGCAACTCCAAATCTTGAAAAATTTCCTCAGTATTTTGTTGTAACTCATTATGAAGAGCTCGAGCTTCGTTAATATCATTTTTCGCAATAATCACCTGCTCAATCTTCCAAAATTCGTGTACTCGCATAATGCCTTTTGTATCTTTTCCATACGCACCCGCTTCGCGTCGGTAACATGGTGACATAGCAACAAATTTTTTAGGGAGATCTTTTTCAGATAGCACCTCATCACTATGAAATGCAGTTACTGGAATTTCTGCAGTTCCCGCTAAAAAAGCATCGTCATCTTGGTGTAGTTTATATACATCTTCTGCACGCCCCCATGGAAAGTGCGCAGAACCAAAAAGTGTAAACTCTTTAACTATTGCAGGGGGTATTATTGGGGTATAACCCTTAGCCGCAAGTTTGGCAAATGCAAACTGCATAAGTGCCATTTGTATCAGAGCAAGCTCGTTGAGTAAAAAATAGCCGCGGAATCCTCCAATTTTTGAGCCTCGCTCCATATCTATTAAATTAAGAGCTGCGGCAAGTTCATCATGCGAACGCGGTGTAAAATCAAATTGTGGAATAGTTCCCCATGTTTTTATTTCTTTGTTGCCGCTCTCGTCTTTGCCAACAGGTACTTCGTCTAACACCACATTTGGCACATGCAGCATAAGTTGGTTGTACTCTTTGTCTATAGCATCTAAATGCTCTTCTGCTTGTTTTAGCTGCTCTTTAAGCTGTTTACCTTCTTCTCGTGCCGAGTCATTGTTACCTGCCTTAGCTAGTTCGTTGCGCCTCTGGCGCAACTCCTGAGCACTTGTCATTGCCTTTCTGCGAGCTTCATCGAGATCCAGAAGTCGGTTTATGTCAAAAGGTCTATTTTTATTAATGGCATCCTGTTCAACCTTTTCTTTGTTGTTACGAATATAGTCAATAGATAACATGTTTTATTTTGGCGACAAGTTTTTTTAACAGCTTTGTCTCTATGATTATACAACGCATGCTCCTCAGATGTGAGCTCATCGTAGTACCTGCCATTTTCATGCATAAACAATACGCGCATAGGAAACCCATTGGTACTTTTATTTAAGAGCGGAGTTTCGGCCATATAACCTTTGGCTACACCAAACTCCTGCAACATATGATTGGCATCTTTAAATGTAACACATGTGGTAAATGTTGTACTTCTCTCTTCTGGACCTTTAAGATGGACCATTCTTTTTAATATATAGTTAATAATTTCTTCGTCTGTGGCATCGTCTTTGCCTATCCAACGTCTTGTATAAACCCCTGGCTCATTGTTGAGTCTTTTAATCATAATGCCACCATCATCACCTATGGTGGGTATGCCAGAAGCTTTAAAAAAAATATTCGGCCTTAATGCGTGAATTCTCCTCAAAGGTGCTGCCGCTTTCTTCTATATCTGTGTGAATGCCCAATTCATGGGGAAGTACAAAATCAAAATGAATGCCCTGTAGTGAGCCTTCGAGGGAAAACGAACGAATAATGTCTTGCTGCTTCGCCGGATTATGAGTACCTACCAATAACTTCATGACAAACAGATAATTAAAGCCCAAGATCATCAGCAACGCCTTGCATTGCAGAAAGCGCGAGTGATACAAATTCGTCTAGTGGAATTCCTAGTTTTTCTTCGCACAGCTTAATTTGTGCTCTATCAACTGGGCGAGCAAATGCCAGCTGAGGGAACTTTTTAAGAACTGCATCTGAAGTAACCGAGGCTAGTTTTTTTTCTGGTCGCACTAGCGCAACAGCTACAATAAAACCAGTTAGCTCATCACAACAGTACAAAGACCACTCCATTAATGACACTGGCTCTCTGTAGCCATTGTGATGATGGTTGTGTGAATATATACAGTTAATCAACTCCTCCGATGATTCTCCCGCCTCTTGTATCCACTTAACGGTTTTATGTGTATGTTGCGAGGGATCAGATTGTGTTTCTTCCCAATCTGCATCGTGCAGTAACCCTGCCATTTTCCACAATGCTGCATCACCACCTAACCTCTCTGCTAAAGCACCCATAACAGCTTCTACCGCCTTACAATGGTTAATAAGATTACGATTTTTTAGATGTGATGTAAGTATGTTTAGTGCAATATCACGTGTAATAGTAAGTTGCGCAGAGGGGGTTATAACTGCTCTTTGTGCAGGCATCGCAGGAGCACTATTTTGTGGCAACACATGCTCTGGCCGCACAGTAGGAAAGAGAATTGTTTCTTTTATGCTATGTTGACCGGCTAAAAATGCTACCATACGATCAATGCCCATTCCCCAACCTGCCGTTGGGGGCATACCGTACGACAATGCTTCAATGTAATCATCGTCAAGAACCTGATAATCTTCTCCACCTCGCGCTGCTAATTTCATTTCTTCTTCCCAGCGGGCTTTTTGGTCTAGTGGATCGTTAAGCTCATTGTATGCGTTTATCATCTCAATGCCGTTAAGCAGCAACTGAAAGCTCGCAGATTTTGTACTGTCTTTTTCGCTTGCCTTTGCAAGTGCCTTTATCTCGAGCGGGTACTCGGTAACAAAAAGAGGGCCTTTTAGGTGTGGGCGTACATACTTTTTGTATAATTCGTCAAGCATTTGGCCATAACCCACAACTTTCTGGTCGAGAAGTTTTTTTTCTTCTACAATCTTGGTAAGCTTCTCTTCATTAGAATATTCATTAATATCAAGCTGCATGTGTTCTATAAATAACTCTCTGTATGTTTTGCGTTCCCATGGTGCGGTAAAATCGTAGGTAGTACCTTCAGATTCTACCTTTAGACTACCGTTAATTTCTTTAATAACATGCGTTAACATTTCTTCGGTAAATTTCATTAGATCTTCGTAGTCTGCATATGCCCAGTAAAACTCAAGCATGGTAAACTCTGGGTTGTGAGCTCTGCTAAAACCCTCATTACGAAAATTCTTTCCTAATTCGTATACTTTTTCAAAACCTCCAACCAAGAGTCTTTTAAGATACAGCTCAACTGCAATACGAAGATAAAAATCAGATTCTAGTGCATTATATTGCGTTATAAAAGGCTTTGCATATGCCCCACCATAAATTGGCTGCAAAACAGGGGTTTCTACCTCTAAAAAGCCGTGTTCGTCTAGGTAGTTTCTGAGCAAAGTAACTACCTTACTACGCATTATAAAAATGTCTTTTACATGCGGATTAAGTTGTAAATCAAGATAGCGCTTTCGATAACGGGTTTCAACATCTTTAAGACCATACCATTCGTTTGGCAAGGGCAATATAGATTTTGTAAGTAGCATATATTCTGTAGCAATAATGGAGGTTTCTCCTGTGGAGGTTTTACCCACAACACCCTTGCAGCCAACTACATCGCCCGCATCGAGAAGTTTAAGGTTTTTATACGCTTCGGCACCGAGTGAGTCTTTTTTAAAGAAAACCTGTATATCTCCTGTGACATCTTTTATATCTGCAAAGGTAATGTTGCCATGTGTGCGAATAGAAGTAAGCTTTCCTGCTGTTTGCACTTCTTGACCTACCATGGTGAGAGCTTGTGCTACAGAATGTTGTTTGGTAAATCGAGAAGCATACGGATTCCACCCCAGCGCACGAATTTTTTCAAGTTTTTCGATACTATTTTTTCGGATTTCGTCTATTTGTGCCATAATGGTGAATTATAACGCATTAGGTATAAAAAAACCCCGCCTAGTTGCGGGGTCTGCCTGCTCTAAGAGCATAAACCCTATTAGTCTATCTTAACTACTTTGTAGGTAACTGTACCTGCAGGAATGGTTACGCTTACAGTGGTACCAACTTTGGCTCCTAGTAATGCTTTACCAATTGGTGATGACTCAGAAATCTTGCCTGCGGTAATATCTGCTTCGAATTCTCCTACTATATGGTACAACTCTTCGCTATCATCTGACTTTACAAGCACCTTGTTACCTATTTGAACAGTCGATTCACCTGCGTGGTGCTCAACAATATGGGCGTTCTGAGCAATTTGCTCAATTTCCATAATGCGGCTATCTATAAGGCCAAGATCATCTTTAGCTGCGGTATATTCGCTGTTTTCAGACAAATCACCCATAGATCGAGCCGTAGCAAGTCGCTGTACCGCCTGAGGCCGTTTATCGTTTTTGAGTTCGTCAAGCTCTTTGATGAGTTTGTCGTATCCTTCTTGTGATAAATTGTATTGATCTGACATATACACAAAAAATAAGGCTTGAGGGCCTTAATTACCCCTAACTATACACCAGAAACAGGTCAATGTCAAACTGCCAAAAACTACTTGTCTTATAGTATAATGAGGCTGGAAGGGCACAGAAAGGTGGTGTCGGTGGCAGAACCAAAACACTATACGTACACGGTCTGTGGTACTACGGGAGAGTTCTACGTTATGCTCTACGATGCAGACACCGGCGAAGAGGCCGGATGCATGCAGCATAACGGCAGACCAACCCACATCGAAGATCTCAAGCAGATTTTCAACACACGAGCCGAGGCCGCTCTACAAGCGACCTTGCATGGCTACACTTTGTAGCTCGGCGAGCGGGGCCGTGCCCTCCCCGCTCGCCTTTCTTTCTTATTTGTGTTCTTGCCACATATACCGTCCTATGTTAAAATACTATGGGCACAAAGGACGGGTTCAACCATGGTTCACATCCGAGAATCAAGGGATCATAAAGGATACTTCCTTGTCGATCTCGGTCGAGGAAAGGGGTATCTCACGAACCCCAACCCGATCGAGGGGACAAAGCCATACCTGTTCCCAACTCGCGAGGCGGCCGAGACGGCCGCAAGAAACGCGGGTTACACACTCGAGTAGCTGCCGCAGCAGCGGCAAAGGCAGCTGGTGGTACCCGTGCCCGCCACCAGCTGCTTCCTTTTCTCATAGGTAGAAACTCATGTATAATATCGTGTAATATGGCCCCGTCGTCTAGCGGCCTAGGACGTCAGGTTCTCATCCTGAAAATCACGAGTTCGAATCTCGTCGGGGTCACATCGTGTGAGCTAGTCGCTAAGGTGTTCTTTTTTGAAGGTTTCGGTAATTTCTTTGTAATTAGTAGTATCTTCTACAACTTTTTTCTTCTTCTGTTAGCTTGTGTTTAATATATTCAACCATTACTGGCAACAGAGATACAGCAACAAGCAAGTAAATAGCTGTTTCGAAGTTTTGTTGCACAATGGACAAGCCACCAAGAAAGTACCCTGCAAAAGTTAAGCTTGTTACCCAAATAAATCCGCCGGCAATATTGTACATAATAAAAGTTTCGTAATGCATTTTACCTACACCTGCAACAAATGGTGCAAACGTGCGGATAATAGGAATAAACCTTGCAAGAATTATGGTTTTACCACCATGCTTCTCGTAAAATTCTCTTGTTTTTTCTAAATGAGCCTTGTTAAAAAAACGCGCGTTCTTTCGCTCGAACACTTTTGTACCAAGCTTGTATCCTATCCAATAATTTACCGAATCACCCAATACAGCAGCAACTAGCAGTGATACATATACTAACCAAATGTTTAATATTCCTGCTCCTGCTAGAGTTCCAACAACAAAAAGCAGCGAATCGCCGGGGAGAAACGGCATAACCACTAATCCAGTTTCGGCAAATATAATGAAGAATAGAATGACATACGTCCATATGCCAAAATGATTAACAAGCAGGGTAAGATATTCGTCTATATGTAAAAAAAAGTTTAAAAACTCCATGTGCTATTTTGTACTAATTTACTGTTATGCCTTTACAGATTTCATCTCTCCAGTTGGTCTGTATAGCCATACATAGTCAAGTGGGGTAGCCGCCACAAATGGGTCTTCAATAAGTTGCTGAATATAATTTTCAACCGAATCTGCCCTTCTAAATGGCCCCATGTAAAAGGCTCGACAAAGCAAATCCTCTCCTTCTTGCTCTTCGGGCAATACCGCCATTATGCTTTCAGAGGGGTCGCCTTCTTCTGCGCGCTGTACTATTATCTCGTGCTCATCAGCTGGGGCGGGCTCAATAATTGTTTCATCTGTGTGAGGCACCACAATAAAAGCCTCGTCAGGAAGAACTTGAGTTTGTATTAACTCAAGTTCTTTTACTATAAATGACTCAATAAGTTCTGGGCTTTCTTGTAATGCTTGCGCAGCATTGAAACGCCTTCTGGCAGCTTTTCAAAGACAAAATATGGCGGTGTGAGCTGTGTTCCATCAGCAAACAAAACGGTTGCATAGTAAAGCTTTTGTGGCGCGTCCATACCATATTATACGTTGCACCTTGCAAAATATGCAGGCTTTTGTGTATAGTGTAGTTCTTATGGACGATACAACAACTCAACCAACCAATACAGATATAGCACTATCAGAGGGCCTTCAGGGTGATGCGCTGCAAATGATTGACCTAGAGAAAACCATCAAAAACTTTTATTCGGGTATGAAAATGAAACGAGAAGAACTTAAAAAGCTGCGTGACATGATTAACGACACGCTCGAAACAGACAAAACATATGCGGTTCAACAGGAAAAAATAAACGAAGCCAAGCGTGAACAACAGGCTACTAAAGATCAGCTCATGAGCCTATCTAGTGTAGTAGAAGCAAAAGTTGAAATGAAAAATTTAAGTGAAGAAATTAAAGAGCTTGATGGCTATCTGTCTAAAAATTTACTTCAGTACTGGGAACTCACCAAGAAAGATAGTATTACCATGAGCGATGGTGAAACCTATCAAATAAAACAATCTGCAAAATTGGTAAAACAAGGGGCTAAACCGTAAGCTCATGTACTTCGTTGAGCTGAGGTAAACGCACGTTATGTAGTCCTAGCTCTATTACTTTATTTTTGAGCTGTTCTCGAGGCTCATCATCTCCGTGCACTAAAAATAGTTGACGCACATCTCGAATATGTTTTAACCATTCTAATAATTTTGGTTCGTCAGCATGTGCACTCATAGAGGTAACAACCCGCACATGTGCGTGCACAGGAACCATTTGTTTATTTATCTCAACTTCAGACGCCCCATCTGCAAGCTGGCGCCCTAATGTTCCCTCGCCCTGGTAACCAATAATGAGTAATCTGCTTGTAGAGCGTTTTAAATGATGAAACGCGTGCTGCACAATGCGCCCACCCGTCATCATTCCGCTTCCGGCAATAATTACTTTTGCACCAGGGGTGTTATGAATTTTCATACTTTCATCGCTTTTCTCTACAAGGCGCAGGCCCGGAAATTCAAATGGGTCATCGTGCTGACTATGCTGCAACAACTCTTTACTATAAAGCGATCGATATTTTTTATAAATCTCTGTGGCTTTAATTGCCATGGGACTATCTAAAAAAATAGGCGTGCCGGCGTGTATTTTGCCGGTAGACTTAAGGTGATCAAGACGATGTAAAACTTCTTGGGTGCGCTCAATTGAAAAACACGGAATCAAAAGTGCAGCATCTTGTTTTTCGATAATATTAATTTCTTCTTGCAGTACATGAGATGCATTTTCGTGAGAATGCGTGCGCCCACCATATGTAGATTCCATAAGCACTACATCTGCAGAGTTAAAGAATGCTGTAGGCTGTACCAGATCTTGCGGAAAATTACCAATATCTCCACTAAACACTATGGTACCCACACCGTCTTGATTATAATTATCCTTGAGCTGTATTGAGGCAGAGCCCATAATGTGACCTGAATCTTTGTAAAGCACTGAGTATGGTCCCAACTCAAACTCTTGATCATATTGGACAATTTCTACCAGTGCAAGCACTTGCTCTATATCTTGTTCGGTAAATAGCGGCTCCTTTGTGTCATCGTGTGCAGCAATGTGCGCCGCATCCATGAGGGTTAGCTCTAATAAATCTGCAGTGGGTTGCGTCATATATATTTTTTTATGAAATCCAGCTCGAGTAAGAAGCGGCAGCCTGCCACAATGATCTAAATGTGCATGTGTAAGCAATACACCAATAAGCTGTGAAGGATCAAATGCAAGCTCGCCATAGTTAAGGTGAGCTACCTCTTTTGGACCTTGAAACATTCCCATGTCTACCATGACTGGATCTTTATCGTAACGTGTAAGCACATACGCAGAACCAGTAACTGTTCCGGCAGCACCGTAAAAACCAATTTTCTTCATGTCTTCATTCTACATCATTTCACGTTTCTTAAAACTCATCCAGTCTTTATCGGCAACAATAATATGATCAAGCACATGAATACCTATTATTTCTCCTACTTCAACCATTCGTGCAGTTAGCATTACATCTTCTGGTGATGGTTCTGTCTTACCCGACGGGTGATTATGTGCAATCACTATGTATGAAGCCCCCATTTCTATTGCAGGCCGAAACACCTCACGAGGATGAGCAAGACTTGCATTAATAGTGCCAATTGATATGGTTTTTTTAGAAAGCAAATTATAACGCGCATTAAGGTACAAACATACAAAATATTCCTGTTGTCGTTTTTTTATATCATGCACAAGCTGTAGCATATGCTCTGGCTGCGTAAGCTGCATATTGTTTTGATCTCGCACCCTATTGGCAAGTTCAAAAGCAGCAACAATAGAGGCCGCATATGCAGTACCAATTCCGGGTATAGTTTTAAGGTCGTGAATTGTCATGTTTGCAATATCGGTTAGCTTTGCTTTTTTGAGAAGTCCAGATACAGTTTTAAGTATATTTTTCTTAGCATTGCCTGAGCGTAGCAAAATTGCCAACAACTCTTTATCTGCTAAATTTTGAGCTCCTAGTTCTGCTAGTTTTTTCACGCGGTCGCAAGTGTAACGGGTAGTTTTTTATGTTCATTTGAGTTTGATAATGTGTAATAAATTGCGTAATATATGGATTGTAAATTGTTATTATTAAAAACTTTTTTAACTATGAACGCACTCATGGAAAACAAACTGGTTGCAGGAACAATAGTCGCGGTACTATTATTCGTGGGGTTATTTGGCGTGTGGAAAATGATTAATGGCACAACATCAACGTCTACAGACACTAACCAACCGGTTATTGACCTTAAAGTAACCAATGATGACTGGCAAAAGGGTTCTGCAAGCGCATCGGCTACTCTTGTTGAATATAGTGATTTTCAGTGCCCTGCATGCAAAGCTTACGCACCACTAGTAGAAGCATTTGCCGACAAAAATAAAGATAAGGTGCGGCTAGTATATAGGCACTTCCCCCTACAGCAACATAAAAATGCCTTACCTGCATCACTTTTTGCCGAAGCTGCCGGAATGCAAGGTAAATTTTTTGAAATGCACGACAAGCTATTTGAGGGACAGTCTGAATGGGACAAAGTTTCAGACCCTGAAAAGGTATTTATTAAATACGCTGAAGAGCTAAAGCTCGACATAGCAAAATTGAAGGCCGATGCTGCAAGCCAGAAAGCAAAAGACAGTGTTAATCAAGACATGGCAAGTGGAAATAGTGCAGGAGTACAAGCAACACCCACATTCTTTATGAATGGCAAAAAAATTGTCTCGCCGCAATCGCTAGAGGATTTTGAAAAGCTTTTGCAGTAAGGTACAATCATTGTATGTCAAGAAAACAAACAGTGATTTTTTTTATTCTGGCAATTGCATCGATTTTCTCTGGTAGCACGTTCGGGTTGCTCGATGTATTTGGGTTTATAGATGGAAGACATGCAATAAGCTTCACGCTACTTCTTAGCTCTGGGGTGCTTTTGTATATTTCACTCATCTCTGTATTTTTACTAGATATCTCACACGCAAAAAGAAGTAGTTCGTTTATTGCTCTTGCCTCGTTATTTTTTGGCATTACCTTTGTGCTTACTAACCTCAATATTTTTATTGCTATTATTGCATCGCTTGGGTATTTTTGGTTGCTAGAGTACGCATCTTTACGAACCTCAGAACGATTTAATGTTTTTGTACGGTTTATTCCTCAAGAAATATTCTTCCCGGCCTTGCGTAATAGTTTTTTGTTTCTACTTATTATGCTTGCTCTCTTGGTGTACGGGCAGTCACAAAAAACTTATATCTTCTCAAGCTCTTATAACGCCTCAAATTGTAAATATTGCGCTAAGACCTGCTGTTTCTGTAGTTAACCAGCAAATCAACTCTCAACTACAGTCTGAGGCAGGCTCTACTCTTGCACAACTTCCGGAGCAAGAAAGAAGTCAGGCAGTACGCCTGATACTAAAACGCACTGTTCAGGGTATGGCCCGAAATGAAACTAACACCGTATATGGTATACCAGAGTCTGAAATACCAATCGACAAAGTATATGTTGCAAGTGATGGTAAGGTTGACCTTGCGCCTGTTTTTAATGCAATGCAGCCAGTTATTGCAGCTACTCTTAATACTCGCATTGGTCAGTATGCTCTTATTGCACCACTGTTTATTGCTCTATTTACTTTCTTACTCTTTCAGCCGCTCTTAATTCCACTACAAATTATAGAATCAGCAACCACTTTAGTAATTTTTAAAGTGCTCATAGCAACAAGGTTTATCCAAATTCGTAAAGAAACAATTGAAGTTGAAAGATTATCTCTTTAAACCTAAAAAAAGCCCCCGCTTGTGCGGGGGCTTTTTTTTAATTATAGTGCCTTAACTTTATTAACTACCTTTGCTTATTAAGCCATCAATTATCTGCTTAGCAGAATCAAATGGTAGTGCACCTTCTATAACCGCTGTTTCTCCAGTCTTCATATCATAAATGACTGAGGTTGGGGTAGCAGCAATACCAGCTTTGGTGCCTTCATCAAGCTGTGCTTGCACCTTGTCTTTAAACTGTCCACCATCTAGACATGTTTGAAACGCAGCTTTGTTTACACCCGATTTTTGGGCAAGATCACCAAGCTGTGTAACTTCCATGGTAGGCATGGCGTTAAAAATTTCGTCGTGCATTTTCCAAAATGCGCTAGCTCCTCCAAGACTTGCTACACATTCTGAAGCACGTGCAGCTGGCTCAGCTTTTGGATGGAACGAGAGTGGAAAGTGACGATACACAAATGCCATTTTGTCTCCATAAGCTTTTTCTATTTGACCCATTGAGTCAAAGTATCGCTTACAGAATGGGCATTCAAAATCAGAATACTCAACATGCACATAACGAGCATCCTTAGAGCCCTTCCAATGGTCTTTAGCTGGGTCTGGTTTTGCTATAGAAATCTTTTTAGGTGCTTCAGGCGCAGCCTGGTCACCTGGCTGTCCTGTACCAGCTGCCGTGGGCGCTGTGCCACCCGCTCCCTTTTTAAGGAAAGTAACTTGAGTATATAGGTGACCGATTATAAAACCGATCACAAGACCAACTCCAAGAAGCACGTACATATTGTTCTTGAGTGGATCAATCGAAGCAAGAGGTTCGCTTTTTTTTACCGTCTTTGCCATATGTGTAAAAGTTATTTATAACTCTTACACTATATAGTAATTAAAAAGTCGTGTCAAGCTGAACGAGTGCGTGACTTTACTATTGCTACAGAAAGCACCTCATCAATAGAAGAAACTGGCACAACTTTTACATCTTTAAGTACAAAATCTGGCACATCTTCTAGGTTTTTTTTATTTGCTTCTGGGATTATGACTGTTTTTATTCCTGCTCTGTGTGCTGCTAAAATTTTGCTTTTTAAGGCCGCCAATTTCTAGTGCACGTCCGCGTAGGGTAATTTCTCCAGTCATAGCAACAGTTTTGTTAACAGGTTTTTTGTTGAGTGCCGATACCATTGCGGTAGCAATTGCAAGCCCTGCAGATGGTCCATCTTTTGGTACAGCTCCCTCTGGGACATGCACATGAATTTCTATTTTATTAAAGAAGTCCTTATCTATGCCAAGTTCCTTCCAGTGCGATCTAATATAACTCAGTGCTGCCTGACAAGATTCCTTCATAACATCTCCAAGCTGACCCGTTAGCGTAAGACTTCCTTTACCAGGCATAATGCCTACTTCTATGGCCAAAATATCTCCGCCTACCTGCGTCACAGCAAGCCCAGTTGACATGCCTATGGTGTTTGTCTTTTCTGCAAGCTGTGATGAATATTTAAATGCACCCAAATTCTTTTGCACCTCTTGTGGACCAATTTTCTTTCCTTTAAGACGTTTTTTCTACAATTTCACGGGCTACTTTTCTAAAGTTTGCGGCTATTTGGCGCTCAAGTTCGCGCACACCCGCTTCGCGGGTATAGCGATGAATAATAAGTTTCAAAGCTTCATCATTAAGAGTAACTTTAAGATGATGTAACCCATGTGCCTCTAGTTGTTTCTTTACCAAATGTTGCTTTGCAATATGAAATTTTTCATCATCGGTATAT
Source organism: Microgenomates bacterium OLB23 (assembly GCA_001567245.1). Classification (GTDB taxonomy): domain Bacteria; phylum Patescibacteriota; class Microgenomatia; order UBA1406; family HO2-37-13b; genus OLB23. The sequence continues at coordinate 11,786 of LMZU01000001.1, read as the reverse complement.
CCGGCAAATTGAATTATCTCTAGCCTATCGCGCAATGCAGATGGGATAGTGTCTAACACATTTGCAGTGGTTATAAAGAATACATCTGACAAATCAAAGGGAACTTCAAGGTAATGATCTGAAAAGATGTAATTTTGCTCTGGATCAAGAGCCTCAAGCAGTGCCGAAGATGGGTCTCCTCTATAATCCATGCCAATTTTATCAATTTCGTCAAGCATAAAAACAGGATTGTTAGTTTTTGCTTGACGAATACCTTGAATAATACGGCCTGGCATGGCACCCACGTATGTTCTACGATGTCCTCGAATCTCGGCCTCATCTCGTATGCCACCCAGTGACATTTTCACAAATTCTCTGCCAAGAGACTCTGCTATAGAGCGACCAAGTGATGTTTTACCCACACCTGGAGGACCGGCAAAACAAAGAATAGTAGGTTGTTTTATAACTCTGCCATACGGCTTTTTTTTGCCGGAAGCAGCTGGAGCTTCATCTTTTTTAAGCTTCATTACTGCAAGGTACTCTAAAATTCTTTCTTTAGCTTTTTTAAGTCCATAGTGTTGCTCATCAAGAATTTGCTCTGCTTTTTTGAGGTCTACACGATCTTTGCCTTTTTTACTCCACGGTAAATCTACAAGCACTTCAATGTATGTTCGAATATATGAAGCTTCTGGGTTATACTGCGACATTTGCTCTAACCGTTTGAGTTCGGTTAATGCTTTTTCCTCAATTTCTGATGGCATTTTTGCTGCTTTAATTTTCTTTCGCAGTTCTGTAATCTCTTTGTCGTCTTCGCTTTCTCCACCCAGCTCCTTTTCTATAGTTTTAAGTTTTTCTCTCAAAACTGCGTCCTTCATTCCCTTTTCAAACTTCTTTTGTGTTTTAACATGAATGTTTTTTTCAATTTCAAGAATTTTTACTTCTTTTGTAACTAGCTCTGCTTCTTTTTTAAGCCTGTTGAGTAGATCTAATTCTTCTAGAAGATTTTGACGTTCTTTTGTGCTTAAATCGAGTATCATTGCAACCTGCTCAGAGAACTGTTTTGGGGTTGCACCGCTCATAATGTTCATGAGATACACCACATCGACACCTTTACCAAGGTTCACCGCTTGTTTTAACTCTGTGTTAATATGACGAATTAGCGCATGTACTTCTTCTGTTTCTATATTGCTTTCTGTAAGCTCTTCAATTTCTGCTTCTAAGAAGGGGGTGTCTTGGAGATATGAGCGAATACGAACTCGAGATAAACCTAACATGAGTGCACTTATTTCTCCTTTTTCTCCTTCAAGAATTTTTTCTATGTGCGCAAGCACACCTACCTCAAATAGCTCGTTTTCACTTGGATCATCAAATTTTGCATCTTTTTGCATAACCAGTACAATTTTTTTTCCGTGTTCCATGGCGTATTTGATTGCCATTACACTTTTGCCTCGCCCAAACAAAAGGGCATTCTCGGTAGTAGGAAAGATTACTCCATCTCGGAGCGCTACAACAGGATATGTGTTTTCTGAGGGTGTTAATGTATCGTCCATAATTTTAGCAGTATATCAACGCTTCTGCTAATTGTCAAGAAGATTATTTGGGGGAATATTTGCGCACCCGATTCATCGTGCACAGTAATAGCAGCTGTAGGACAACCTCTCGCAGCATCAATAACCGCAGCGTCATCTGCGCCATCTGCAGTTGATAAAATAATTGCTTTTGCTTCGTTATCAAGTACAAACACTTGCGGTGCAATGGCCAAACACGTTGCTGCACCTATGCACAAATCTCTATCTACAACTACTGTTAGTTTGTTTACTTTAACCGGGCCCGATGGGTGTTCCGAATTTTTAGGTGTGTAATCCATGTGTTTTTATTGCCTTTTGTAACGCCTCTAAAGAAACCAATGCGCATTTGAGCCTGTTGGGTGAAAGTTCAACCGACAGCAACTCTAGCATAGAGTCTTTGTTCATGGTTGTCAAGGTGGTAAGTTTTTGATTTTTTGCAAACTCAGTGAGCAGCGATGCTGATGCAATGGCTATTGCACAGCCTTGACCATGAAATCGAATGTCGACTACCTTGTTATTGGTAATCTCAAGCTCCATTGTAATATCGTCACCACAAAGTGGATTGTTTACTTGCGCAACAGTACCCTCTCGGGGCAGGTGGCCAAAATTTCTTGGGTGCTTATAGTGGTCGAGAATTATTTCTTTATATATATCAAGGCTCATATAAACATACGTAACGCTTTGCTAAAAGCTGCAGCAAACCGTTGCACTTCGTCTTCGGTATTGTAAAAGTAAAGACTGGCGCGAGTTGATGCAGGAATATTAAAGTGTTTATGTAGCGGCATAGCACAATGATGTCCAGCTCTTACACATATGTGATCTGCATTAAGAATATCTGCAAGGTCGTGCGGATGTGAACCTTCGGCATACATAGCTGCAAGAGCAACCCGGGGGTTTACACTGTGTTGACCAATAATTTTTAGAGATGCTCCACATTGTTTTCGCAACTCTGAGATGAGTACCTGCATAAGCATTTCTTCATGCTTTTTTATTGCTTTGTAAGTTATGTTGTTGAGATATTTAATAGATTCCTTGAATGCAATAATTCCAGAAATGTGCGGAGTGCCTGCTTCGAAACGATAAGGGGGCTCTTGAAAGGTAGACTGCTCAATTGCAACCTGCGCAATCATGTCGCCTCCAAACATAAAAGGTTGCATTGTTTGTAGATGTGATTTTTTACCATACAGCACACCAACCCCTGTTGGCCCACACATTTTGTGTGCTGAAAATGCCAAAAAATCACAGTCTATTGCCGCTACATCTATACTGATGTGCGGCACTGCCTGTGCCGCGTCTATAACAATAATTGTGTGTGGGTTTATTGCTCTTACTGTCTTGATAATATCGGCAATGGGGTTGACAATACCACTCACATTCGACACATATGTACATGCAAACAGCTTTGTCTTTTTTTGTAATGGTGCTTTTAAGCTACTCATATCTAGATCTGCGTTTTCATCTACCGTTACAACCTTAAACGCGGCCTTCTTTCGCAGTGCAAGCTGCTGCCAGGGAACAAAATTTGCATGATGTTCCATAAGCGTTGTTGCTACTTCATCGCCCTCTTGTACCAGCTGTTCTCCAATTGTATGGATGAGTAAATTTATTGATTCTGTAGTACCACGCGTAAATAGTACTTCATTTACATTTGCATTAATAAAATCTGCAACAACTGCACGAGTTTCTTCAAAAGCTTCGGTTGCTGCCTCAGACAAATCGTATATTCCCCTATGTATGTTCGCACCAAGATGGGTGTAATAATGAGAAATTGCATCTATGACAACCCGGGGTTTCAATGATGTGGCAGTTGAGTCAAAGTACACCATATCGGGGTAATTGCTAAGAATAGGAAAATCTTTTCTGAGTTCAGTAGCTAAAGACATGGTGATATTGTACTACTTTTTCTTTAAGTTTCATTAAGTCAGCATCGGGAGCTACCCGAGCAATATGTGCAAAAACTTCACTAATAAAGCCATTAATCACAAGGTTCTGCGCATTCTCTTTTGACATACCTCTTGAAACAAGATACTCAATATGTGCTCTATCTATACGACCAGTGGTTGAACCGTGTGTGCAACGCACATCGTTGGCTTGAATTTCTAGAAACGGTCGGGAGTCTACGAAGGCGTTGGGAGAAAGTATCAGGTTCTGATTTTTTTGATATGCGTTTGATCCTTGAGCATCTTTAGCTATATTAATAAGCCCCTCATACAAAAACTTTGCATTATCAAAAAACACACCCCTAATAAACAATTCTGAAAGTGCATTCCCTTTTTGATGATCTTGAACAGTCATAATATTAAGCTTTTCATTATCCTTACCCACATAAATGCCAAAAATAAACACCTGCGCCTGCTCTTTTTGTATTTGAACACGCAGCGTGCCCGAATAGTTGAGCAATACAAACACATGCGTCTCAAGCGATTCAACAACATACGTATGTTGTGCATCAGCATTATCAATAATGTAAAATTTTGTCTTCATATCATCCTACCGATCCAATCATTTCTAAATTGATAAGTCTATTAAGCTCTATAGAATATTCCAGAGGAATTTCTTTTGTAACGGGCTCTATGAAACCGTTAACAAGCATACCTTCTGCAGCCGATCTATCAAGACCTCTGGACATAAGGTAAAATAGTTTTTCTTCGCCTATTTTTTCTACAGTTGCTTCGTGCTGTATTTCTACTTCGTTATTCTTAATTTTCATGTATGGGTAGGTGTCACTTCGTGAGTTATCATCTAGCAATAATGCATCACACGAAACATATACTTGTGCATCTGTGGCATCGGGAGTTACAGTAACAAGACCACGATATGACGTGCGCCCGCCCTCTTTAGAAATTGATTTAGAAATAATACGCGAAGTAGTTTTGGGTGCTATATGCAGCATTTTAGCGCCGGCGTCTTGATGCTGACCGTTGCCGGCATATGCGATGGATAATACTTCGCCTCTTGCATGTTCGCCTACAAGGTATACCGATGGATACTTCATAGTAACTTTACTGCCAATGTTGCAATCAATCCACTCCATGAGTGCGTGTGACTGTGCTTTTGCCCGCTTTGTAACAAGGTTATATACATTGTTACTCCAATTTTGAACTGTTGTATAGCGAACTTTTGCATGCGGCTTAACAAATATTTCTACAACTGCCGCATGCAAAGAATCTGTAGTATAAATTGGAGCAGTACAACCTTCTATATAGTGTACCTGGCTTTCTTCTTCTGCGATAATGAGAGTGCGCTCAAACTGCCCAAACCGTTCAGAGTTAATGCGAAAATATGCCTGGAGGGGGAGCTTAACATGTACGCCCTTTGGCACATAAACAAATGAACCCCCAGACCAGGTGGCAGTGTTGAGCGCAGCAAACTTATTGTCGTGTGCAGGAATAAGCGTTGCAAAATATTCTTTTACGATGTCTGGATATTTTTGCAACGCAGTGTCCATATCGCAAAAAATAACACCTTGTGCGTTAAGTGTTTTTTGAACGCTTTCATATACAACTTCAGAATCATATTGCGCAGACACTCCTGCTAAAAAATTTCTCTCTGCCTCAGGTACACCTATTTTGTCGTATGTTTCTTTAATTTCTGCGGGAAGGTCTTCCCATGATGTACTTTGTTCTTTTGTAGATCGTGCAAAATACGTGATTTCATCAAAATTAATTGATGATAAATCTGCACCCCACTGAGGCATTTGTTTCTCTAGAAAAATGTGGTAGCTTTTTACTCGAAGATCGGTCATCCATGCAGGTTCATTTTTTACCTTAGAAATTTGTCGCACTATATCTTCATTTATTCCTTTGGGGAACTTAACAATAGAAGTGTCTGGCATTGAAAAGCCATATTTGTAGTCAAAGTCTAAATTGTCTTGAGCAGTTTGTGTCATTCTATCCAGCCGTACCCCTCGGCTTCAATTTTTTGAGCAAGCTCGTGAGAACCACGTGATGCGATAGTTCCATCTTTAATCACAATAACCTCGTCTGGCTGAAGATATTTAAGAATACGGTTATAGTGCGTAATAATGACAATTGTTCTATTGTCTTGCTTCATGTCAGATAAAAAATGAGCAATGGTTTTAAGTGCATCTACATCAACTCCCGTATCAATTTCATCAAGCATCAAAAATGCTGGTTCCATAATTGCTGCCTGTAATATTTCCATTTTCTTTTTTTTCACCGCCAGAAAATCCGTCATTAAGCGATCTAGAAATAAGTTCTTCTTTTAATTTTTAAGTGTTTTGCCACTTTTTTTTAGTTTATTTTTTAAATCTAGCGGGTCCATTGATCCATCTAGTGCAACACGAAGCAGTTGAAACACGTTTACTCCAGATAAGGTAAGAGGTGTTTGAAATGACAAAAATAATCCGCGCTGAGCTCTTTGATATGTTTCTTCATTTTGAATTTCTTCTCCACAAAACACAATCTTTGCATTGTTAGAGATGTTATATGCAGAATGCCCCATAATACTAGCTGCTAATGTTGATTTTCCAGAACCATTAGGACCCATGATTGCATATACCTTTCCTTTTTCAAAATCGATGTTTATATCGTCAAGTATTGTTTTATCTCCAATTGAGACGGTAAGATTTTTTACTTTAAGCATAGTGGCTATTATATCAGTTTGAAGTTCAAAAAGAGTAGGACCCCGGGGTTAACCGGGGTCCAGGTTCGAAGCAGTTCAAGGTTCTTTGTAAGTCCATGCAGTTCGAACTTAGATTCACCTTGATTAACTGTTGGATCAAACATGCCTACTCTTTTTGCGCAAGTCTACTGCGCAAAAATTCGTAGGTGGAGTTTGACCACCTGCCGCAATGTCAACCGGCTAACAGCATTCCTCCGTGTTGACACCATGGAATAAAAGATTCTCGCATGCTTCTTAAGCATCTCTGTCCTCCTTACCTTCTTCGTCAGAGCAACAGCTAGGGCATGGAACCATGACTGGATCAATATCACAACCTCCTAATGCCACCGGAACGATGCGAGTGCCTTTGCACAGTTCACACACTTTCTCGGCGGGCTTATTGAGTGGATAGTCGGGATGGTGCCAATCCAGCCACCAATACCAAGACATCTCTTTCTCCTTTTCTCTCCGCAGAATTGCGGCGATGAATACATATTGAAGTAAGAATAAATATAGACTCAACACCACAATACTACTTTGATGTGTTGAGTCGCCAAGAAGAATTGAGCAGATAAGAGAATCTACCTTTTTTTAATTTCTTTAGAGCCTCTTGTAACAGTTGCCACACCAACACCAAGTTTTTTTGCTACAAGGTGGTGTGGCATACCCTCAAGAAGTGCATTAACTTAATTTGAATTCTTTGAAATAGTTCGTTAAGTTCTTTTTCAGTAAAAATTCCCTGCAGAAAATCAAGAAGATCTTTTTCATTTTTCAGAGATAAAAACACCTTCCCAAACTTGTGTAATTTTAGTTTGACTATTCATACTAACATACTAGTATACAAGTATTTTTTTAGCTTGTCAATAAGTATTTATACTTGACAACAGGCGAAAAGTGGGCTACATTTTAGCCAGATCATGAACGTCATATCAACAAATGAAATAGATACTCTTGCTTATGCCTCTGCACTATCTGAAGATCCTACAAAATCTGATGCACAACAGAAAATTCACTCGCTCGCAAAAGCACAGGGTATATATTCGCAGTCTATGCACGAAGTCTACATGGCATTTGGCCGTGGCGATCTTTCTGGCTTCACCGTACCAGCAATGAATGTGCGCATGCTTACCTATGATTTTGCACATATCGCGTTTAAGCTTGCTATAAAGCACAATGTTGGTTGTATGATTTTTGAGTTGGCTAATACTGAACAGCAGTATACAAATCAACCTCCCTCAGAATATTCTGCATCTGTTATTGCTGGAGCAATAAAAGCAGGATACTCGGGCCCTGTATTTTTACAAGGTGACCACTACCAAATGAAGCTGACATTTTTAAAACATCGCCCGAAAAAGAAATAGCCCGTGTAAAAGAACTTATACAAAGGTCTTTAGATGGAGCGTTTTACAACATCGACATTGACGGCTCTACTCTTGTTGATCTTTCGCAAAACAATATAGATATGCAGCAAAAAAATAACTACGAAATGACTGCGCTAATGACTGAGTATATTCGATCGATACAGCCATCTGGTGTTACGGTTAGTATTGGTGGTGAAATTGGTCATATAGGTGGTGTTAACAGTACGATAGATGATTTTAAGGCATTTATGCAAGGATATATGCAAAAATTAGCAACAGGTAATTTAGGCATTAGCAAAGTAGCAATACAAACAGGTACCAGCCATGGTGGAATTCCCCTTCCAGATGGTACAATCGCCCAAGTTGACATAGATTTTGATGCAATCAAGACCATTGGAGACGTGGCGCGAGACGAATATGGCATAGGTGGACCAGTGCAACATGGTGCATCAACTCTGCCCGCATCTCTGTTTGGAAAGTTTCCTGAATATAAAACTCTAGAAATTCACCTTGCAACAGAATTTCAGAACATAGTATATGCGCACATGAACGAGAACCTGAAGCAGACTATGTGGTCGTGGCTCAGAGAAAACGCGCGCGAAGAGATGAAAGATGGTATGACCGATGAACAATTTATATACAAGTCTCGTAAAAAAGCATGGGGAAACTTTAAAAAAGAAGTGTGGAATTTGCCACTTGAAGAAAAAATCCCGTATGCTGCACGCGCTTGAAGAAAAAACTTGAAATGTTATTCACATCATTACAAGTAACTAATACAAAAGATGCAGTTGCTCGCTACGTCTAATATTTCTAACAAAAAAGTTATTCTTCGTGTAGATTTTAATGTTCCCCTGGATGCTAGTGGATCTATAGAGAATGAAGCACGTATTATAGCTGTAAAACCCACCCTCGAACACCTTCTGGCACATGAAAATAAAGTAATTATTATCTCGTATTTAGGAAGGCCAAAAAAATATGATAAAACTTTATCGCTTGCACCAGTGGTTCGCAGACTTAATGATATGTTTCCAAATTACAAGGCGGTTTTAGTAAATAATTTTCTCGAAGATGACTCTCTCATAGCAACACAGAAAGAGAATGAAATTATTGTACTAGAGAATATTCGCTTTCACCCAGAGGAACAAAATAACGATGAAGAGTACATTAAAAAAATCGCATCGTATGCAGACGTGTTTGTAAATGATGCGTTTTCTATGTCACATCGCAATGAGGCTACAATTACAGGCTTACCAAAGTACCTTAATGCGTATGCCGGGTTTTTGTTAGAAAAAGAAGTTACCATGCTACAAAAAGCCCTTGGAACAAAGGGGGCACCTCGCGTGACTATTTTGGGTGGCGCAAAAGTATCGACGAAAATTCATCTTATAGAAAAGTTTATTGAAACATCTGACTATATTTTGCTGGGTGGTGCGCTTGCAAATACTTTTCTTGCGGCACAAGATTATGCTATGGGGGGCAGTCTCTATGAAAAAGACTTTCTCAATGTAGCGCGCGATCTTGTGAAGGCTGCACAAGATCGCACATGCGCATTACTTATACCTTTTGACATGGTCAAGAATAGTGAGGCATCAATAATGGATATTGGTTCAGAAACGCTTAAATCTTATGAAAAAATCATTGCCATGCTCACACCATTATTTGGAATGGGCCCATGGGTTACTATGAAGACCCGCGCTACCGCGCGGGTTCTGATGGAATATTTAATGCTATTGCCGCCAACTCTACTGCACTTTCAATTATTGGCGGCGGCGATACGCTTAGCGTTTTAGAAAACAAGCCCAAAGACCAACTTGCTCGCATTTCACATATCTCTACCGGAGGCGGAGCCATGCTTGAGTTTATTGAAAATGGAACACTTGTAGGCATTGAGGCACTCAACGCACAGGGCTAGTTTTGTCTTTGCACTGCTCGAGTAGGAACAGTAATACCATTAGGTGGCACTACAACTGTTGTTCTGGGTTCACCATCATGATTACAGTCCAGACAATATTTAGACAACCCATCCCATACCACTGTATGTTCTCGCATTTCAACTGCTGGGTTTCCTTCTTCTGGCAAAAACACATCGGTATCTCTGTTTACCGGTACCTGCTCTCTACCCACTGAGCCTGCCCCAATACCCTCGGTACCTTTAATAAAATATTCAAATTGACTACTGCAGTTTGGCTGTGCTGCAGGGTCTGTAGCTGGCTGAGCTGCAGGGTCTTTTATTATGCACTCAGATTTACCTACAACTCCCTCTGGTATGCGAGAGAGCAAATCGGGTTGATCACGCAATATGTGTGCCATTACTTTGTTCCAAATTGGCGCAGCACCCGTTATACCAGATGCCAAACCAGACATGGGAGAGTTATCATTATTACCTACCCATGCAGCTACTAAAAAGTTGGGGGTGTAGCCTATTGTCCAGTTATCTCTAAGATCATTGGTTGTACCCGTTTTAACCGAAACTCCTTTTTTGCCTTTTACAACCAAAGCACTTGAAGGCCCGAATGCAGTAGATCGTGCGGCATTGTCTTGCAATATGTGAGAAATAATAAATGCCGCCTCTTTAGAGATAGCTCTTTTGCCGTTTATAGCCAAAAAATTTGGAAAATCGAGTGGCTTTGACACATCTTGTACAATATTTGGATCGTTGTATTTATACAGTACCTTACCACTTTTTATCTTTGACCTCTAAAATACCTGTTAGTTTGCGAGGCACACCTTCGTTGGCAAATGTAGAAAACGCCTGAGCCATTTCTACCATTGATACCTCTCCTCCTCCTAGTGTTAACGATAAACCATATCGCTTGGGGTCTTTGAGCGAATCAATAAGAAACGCACTAGACGAAGCGACAAAGTTTTCTACACCGTTTTTGGCCAACATTTTAACTGCAGGTATGTTGAGCGAATTAGCTAGCGAAAACCGAAGTGTAACAGGACCCTTATAGCTACCGTCATAATTAACAGGACAATAGGCTTTTGGCTGGCCGGGAGCTGCAAAACATGTAGGTGCATCGTTAAATACACTCGCACCGGTTACAATTTTGCGATCAATTCCAATAGCATAATTTATGGGTTTAATAGATGATCCGGGTTGTCGTTGTGCAGTGGTTACATTGTACGATCCCGAACCTGTCGCAAAAAAATCTGTTGAACCAACCATAGATAAAATTTCTCCTGTTGATGGGCGCGTAACCAACAATGCACCATTAGACACTCGAAGCCGTTTAATTTTGGCAACTTCTTCGTTGAGAATGGCCTCTGCTGAGGCTTGAATATTGCTATCTAGGGTTGTGGTGACTACTAAACCACCCTCTTCTACAAGCTGCTTTCCATACTGTTCCTCAAGAACCTGTCGTACATAAAATACAAAGTGAGGTGCTTTAATAGTGTTGCCCGCAGGATTCAAATGAATTTCTTGTTTTTCTGCCTCTTCACGCTCTTGTTTTGTAATGTATCCTACATCCTCCATGCGCTTAAGCACAGATAGCTGCCTGCTCTTTGCACGATCAAAGTGAGTAAATGGATTGTATGCAGTTGGTGCTGCAGGAAGACCAGCTAATAGTGCTGCCTCAGCGAGTGTTAAATCTTTTGCACTTTTGTCAAAATATGCGTCTGTTGCTTCTTGAATGCCGTATGAAACACCACCATAGGGCACCTGATTAAGATATAGCTCAAGAATTTGATCTTTTGTGAGCATTTGTTCTATTTGAATAGCGAGAACTGCTTCTTTAATTTTGCGCTGAATGGTGCGTTCTGGAGTTAATAAGGCAGACTTAACCAGTTGCTGCGTAATTGTTGAGCCGCCTTGTTTTGCCTTACCCTTGAACACCATGTCTTTAGTAGCTCTTAATATTCCCCCAAATACAGATATGCCACCATGTTTATAAAAATTGGCGTCTTCAATAGCTAGAGTTGCCTGAGGTACATGCTTGGGCAAATCTTTTAACTTTACTGGCGTGCGATTTTGGTCTCTAAAAAATTTCGTATAAAAAGTTCGCCGTTTCTGTCGTATATGCGGCTTGATAGGGGTATGACACCATAGTTGCGCAGTCCACGCGGATCTGGAAGATCTTTTAGTATAAAAAAAGTAGAATACTATACCAACAACAACCCACCCTAGCACCATTACCCCAAGGGTGTAGCGTAGCACCAATTTTTTTGAGTTTTTGGTTTTGCCAATAAAGACTTTACTCTTGTAAGTATGTGTGAAAGTTTTTTTAAAACATTAGATGGTTGTAATTTATTG